>JBBQMW010000179.1:0-7292 GCA_038329265.1 Bacteroidales bacterium
CCAACGTCTGAATTCGCTGGCTGACAGCCTAAGTATTTACACATCAGAAAGTACCTTAAATACTGAATTTCAGCAGTCTAGATCCATTTTTAAACAGCAAATGCCGGATATTTCGGAGAACCTTTCATTCACATCCGCCTCGCGTGAACCATTTAAACAATTTGTTATTCTGCTGATTGAAAAACTTCCGGTAAAACAAGCTCTTTCAGGAAATAATTCATGGACTTATTCAAATTCAGGACAATTGATAAGCGATCTGGAAATTTTGCTTCGGGCATTATCCGATTGGGGCGCTCCCATGCTCGCAGTCAATGAAGTTAATAAAGCCTTGCGTTTTGTGCAAAATTTTGGCTTTCATCTGGCTCATTTGGATATCCGGCAAAACAGTGAGTTTTACCAAAAAGCGCTTTTCGGCCTGATCGAAGATCTGGATAGATCGGACTCGTCCATGAATTCCGAAGGTTCTATCGATAAAAAATTTCTGCTTCAGGAACTCAGCCAAAACCGGCCATTTACACATGCCTACTCCGGAAATGTTGCCGAAACAAGCAATGCGATGGGTTACCTGGGTGTTTTATCTGAACACATCCGGAAATTTGGTCCCAATTCACTGGGTTCGATCATTGTGAGCATGACGAAGAAAGTGGACGATTTATTTACCTTTTATCTGCTTGCCCGCGAAGCCGGTCTCTACCTTAAAACTGAAACCGGTACTGCTTGCCAGTTGCCGATTGTGCCACTTTTTGAAACCATCGACGACTTGCATCATGCACCTGCAATTCTGGATGAATTTCTGGCTCACCCGATCACCCGGAATACCCTCCGGTTACAGGCACAAAGGAAAGGCTATTCGCGGCCGGTGGCCGAGGTAATGATTGGTTACAGCGACAGCAATAAAGACGGTGGAATTTTGTCGAGCCTCTGGCATTTATACGAAGCGCAGTATGAATTATCCCGAATCGGGAGCAAACATGGAGTCGATGTTCGCTTTTTTCATGGCAAAGGAGGCAGCATCAGTCGCGGTGCCGGTCCGATTCATTGGTTTCTGAAAAGCCTTCCTCCTGGTTCACTGTTTGGTAAACTCAGGCTTACCGAGCAGGGCGAAACCATCGAACGGAAATACGCGAACAAGGTGAACGCAGCCTTTAATCTGGAATTACTCACTTCAGGAACATTGCGAAATACGCTTTTAAATACACATCCATACGATCCTGAATTATTTGAACTGGTCGGTCTGATGGCGCACGAAAGCTTTACGAGCTACACCGCGCTTACCCGCCACCCAAGTTTTATCCGATTTTTCGAACAGGCCACACCGATTGATGTCATCGAATCCAGTAAAATTGGTTCCCGACCATCGCGCCGTACCAATCAGCGTACATTGAACGATTTGCGTGCCATTCCGTGGGTATTCAGTTGGACACAAAGCCGTGTAAACATTACCAGCTGGTATGGAGTTGGCAGCACACTTAAACTAATCAAAGAGCAACATCCTGAAAAATATGCCTTGCTGCGCCGTTTATTGACCACACACCCTTTACTTCGCTACATTTTAACCAATGTCGATTCGGGATTGGCGGCTACCGATCCCGAAGTAATTGATCTATACGCATCGCTGGTTACTGTTCAACAAGTAAAGAATGATATTTTACCTCTCATTTTATCTGAATACCAGCTCACTAAAAATCTGCTGGCCGAATTGCTCGAAAAGCCTTTTGAGGAACGGCGAAAAAACCATTTCTATTCGACCCGGTTAAGAGCTGTGGCTTTGGAATTAATGCATCAGGTTCAGGTAAATACGCTGCGACAATGGCGAAACCAAAAAGACCTTGAGAACCCGAAAATTACCAATCAACAAAATATCATTTTGCTGAAAACGGTCAATGCAGTTGCCAATGCACTGGGATCAACCGGATAGTTGTTTTAGACTGTTTTGTTACTAAAAATCAGTTATTCATACTCAAAAATCATGAAAGATATTATAAGCCGGCATTTCAATAATTTTACAACCATGTCGGAAGCTTCACATACTGCAGTTGTTGAAATTGCTGAGCGTGAAGACATTGAAATGGATAAGATCATTTTGTCCACCTCGTTTTGTTTCGATGAATTGAATCACCATCAGGCTAAAATGAAACTTCCGATCACACAAGGAACATTTATTATGGGTGGGCTGGCCGGTTATCCGTTTATTGGAGAAATTGGTCTGACAGCCTTTGCCGACCATATTCCTGATAATGGCGCTGCACTATTCATTTTTGGTTCACACATCGGGATCTCATGTACTGGCGAAGTCGGAAAAGTCAAACGAACCGGACAGCACAGGCATACCAATACCTGCGGAGCATTGATGAATGTACAGGATCACATTTTAAGTTCATCCGTGCTTGAAATTCATCCGAATGATTATTCCGGATATCAGACGGAATTTTTGGCACTTCGCTTGTCACCAATGGTTGCCGAAATCCGAAAAGCTGAAGTTCCGATCCTGAAAACTACTCATTTAGTCTACGATGAAATTGAGAATGAAATATTTAAACTCATTATTCGCAATAAAATCCTGCAATCGAGTTTTCCGGTTTATATTCTTGGAGGAATTGTAATTAATACGGATGATAATTTGCCGAATTATTTTTCACAAAAGGTTTTTCGGAAAGTGAATTAAATTCAGGAAAGAGTCAATAGTCATTAGAAAATGGGGATCAAATTTTTTCTAATGACTATTGAATTTTTCCCATTATTATTTTTTCCTGGTAGTTGAATAATTGACCAATTCAATGAGTGCTGTCCGGGAATCACTATCCGGAAATTCCATGATTCCGGAAATGGCTTTTTCGCGAAATTCGTTCATTTTTTCGGCGGCATATTCCAAGCCCCCGCGACTTACCACCAAATCGACCAACTCTTTAACCTTAGCCTGATTTTTATTTTTCCGCTTGATCATTTGTAAAATCCGGCTGCGCTCACCCGATTTGCAATTATTCAGCACATAAAGCAGTGGCAGTGTAATTTTTTTCTCTTTGATGTCGTTTCCAGTTGGTTTGCCTAAAATTCCCTTGCTTTGATAGTCAAAAATATCGTCTTTAATCTGGAAGGCAATTCCTGCGTCGAGACCAATCTGGAACAGTTTTTCAACCACTTCGTCGTCTTTGGTCACCGAAGCTCCACCAATGGCCATGCTGGTTGCAATGAGCGACGCGGTTTTTTTTCGAATGATTTCGTAATACGTTTCGTTGTCGATGTCGAGTTTGCGACTCTTGCGCATTTGCAAAATTTCACCTTCGCTCATGTCTTTCACTGCACGCGAAATCAGGTGTAAAAAACGATATTCCTTGCGGTCGAGCGTATTTAGAAATCCGCGTGCCAGAATAAAATCACCAACTAAAACTGCAATTTTATTTTTCCAGAGGGCATTGATTGAGAAACTTCCACGGCGTTCATACGATTCGTCAACCACATCATCGTGAAGCAGCGTTGCTGTATGAAGTAATTCGATGGATGAAGCCGCCAAATTTGTCGTTTCGTTGAATTGACCACACATTTTGGCCGAAAGGAAAACGAACATCGGACGCATTTGTTTTCCCTTCTTTTTCAGGATATAACGAATAATAATCTGAAGAAAAGGGATATCACTTTTAATGGCTTCTCTGAAGTAACTTTCGAAACTTTTCAGTTCATCTTTTATCGGCGATTGTATAATATCCAAAGAGGTCATTCAAGCTTTTTTGAGTGTCTCAAAATTAGAAAATATATTGACTTTTTATGAGCACAAATATTCATATATTTGCATTTGTCAAAACTTTGAATCATGATGAATATTCAGGAAATAGAATCCGATAAATTGGAAATGGCAGCCAGTATGCTCAAAGCAATTGCACACCCGGTGCGTATTGCGATTTTAAAACATCTGGAAGGCGGTAAAAAACTGACTGTTACCGAAATACACGAACTGCTCGGCATCGAACAATCAACCACTTCACACCATTTGGGCATACTAAAAGATAAAGGAGTGCTCTGTTCGCGACGGGAAGGGAAAAACACCTACTACTACCTGAAGCACGATATTCTGAGCCAAATTGTAGACTGTCTGCAAAGGTGTACTTGCGAATAAAAAGTAAAGATCCGATCTTTCACAAGATCGGATCTTTACTTTTTATTCCATATTCTATCTGTAAAAGGGAAAATTCCTAACGATCTACCATAAATTCTGATGTCAAAATAGTTGTTGTTGAGTCGGTTGCTTGATTGAAGACTTGTACCTTTTAATCAGATCAGATAACTGGCTGTCATTGGTAATTTTCGCCCTATTTTCCATATACCAGATAAGTTGATCCTCGGAGAAAATCTTTATTCGCCGAAATGGAGAATTGTTTTGATTCAATTTTTCTTGTAACTCAGAAACGAACGAAATATATAACTCAGAATCAGGATTATTCATTATGATATTTGATACAATAATACAATGAATATCACCATCAAGTTCCTTATTTCGGGCAAAAGCACCAACATTCCCTAATGCTTGAAATAGACACAGTATTTCAGAGTTAAATCCATCAGTAAAATAGACTTCCTTGCCATAAAATCCATTTATTTCAGCGATACTGCTATAATTCAGCACTGTAAGTAATTTTAACCCTTCTAACGTGATTTGGACAATTTCCTTTTTAGCCATATTTAAGATTTCAAATTATTGATTTTGTATTAATTATTGATACTCGCCAAGATTTTAATAAGAGTTTCTTCCTCTATAATACAGGCTTCGTGACCCTTTTCGATATTTTCTTTCATTTTTGCAAACTTACTTGGACCTACTCCTTTTCCCGCAATTAAGAAGTTTGTTCTTACTGTAACTGATGAATCAATATCTGCACCAAGATCTTTGATTAAATTTGCAAGTATTGTCCTGTCTGGCCAATATTCATATGTGCCACTAATTACCACCTTTTTGGAAAAAAAAGGATTTTCCTTTAATGTGGTTTCGGATATTACACACTTCAATAAATCTCCAGATATTCGTTGACGTCCATCATCATTTAAAAAATTCTGTTTTCTGTTCTTAATTTCTTTTTGTACTGAAATATTTGGGGTTGCACCTTTTATATATAAATAAAGTATGGCACAAGCTTCAGCATCAGACAACGCGTCATGATGATTTAATGGTATATTTAATTCTTTACAACAATCAAACAATCCATTTCCATTATATAATTTCATTGTACAATGATATTCAAAACGTAATGAATCATCAACAATGTTATAATATTCCATTGTTTGAGATAGTACAGATATATCAAATTCAGCGTTGTGACAAATGACGATATTACCATTTAAATATTCCCTAATTTTCGGATAAAGGAGATCAAATGTTTGAGCATCCTTTGTCATCTCAGGAGTTATTCCGTGAACTTCGATATTCTTGTAGAAATATTCATTGAATGGGGGTTGAATTAATGTCCAAAATTTCTCCGAGATGACACTATTTTTTACAACTACAATACCTACTGCACATGCTGAGTAACGTTTTCCTAATGCAGTCTCAAAGTCTATCGCAACAAAATTTTCCATAATATTTTATACTAATTTGTGAGCCACCGTTTTTCTAAAAAGAGAATACCCAGAACAATCTTATGTGATTGAAAAGTTCGCAACAAGTTACAACAATTAAATAATACAAGTCAAGTAATTTTGCTCTTCAATAATAAAAATACTTTAGATGTAAAATCTAAAAAATAGACAAAAGACCTCAATTTATCAGAAAAAGGATCCGATCTTTTTAAAAGATCGGATCCTTAAGAAAAGATTTTCCTAATTTCGACCTCCAGAAATTTATAAAATGGCAAAAATTCGCGTTACTAAACAATTTGGCTTCGAAATGTCGCACGCACTGCTCAATTACGACGGGCTTTGCCGCAATATTCACGGCCATTCGTACAAACTTCAGATCACTGTTTCAGGCGAACCCATGCAGGCTTCCGGAAGTCCGAAAGACGGAATGGTCATCGATTTCAGCATCCTGAAAAAGTTGATACAGCTACACATTGTCAGCCCGCTTGATCATTCGCTGATGATCAACGAAAATGCCCCAACCGATAAACTCGATGCCTTGGGACAAATGTACGAACGCCATCACGTGGTTCCGTTTCAGCCCACTTCCGAAAATATGGTGGTATACATAGCCGAAAAAGTCAAGCCTCTTTTGCCTTATCATTTGGAGCTTTTCAGCGTTCGGCTGTATGAAACAAGTAACTCGTTTGCTGAATGGTTCGCTGAAGATCAGCTATAAGAAGCCCCCTCTAAATCTCCCCCGAGGGGGAGACTTTAAGAATGGCTGGCTAGCCGTTGTTTCTGGCAAATTGTAAATTGTAAATGAATAAATAGTAAATCATTAAGCTTATGACCGAACACAACACCGCCGATAAACGTCTTTTCCTGTTGGATGCTTATGCATTGATTTACAGATCGTATTTTGCATTCATCAAAAATCCGCGATTTAATTCCAAAGGGCTGAATACCTCGGCCATGCTGGGTTTTGTGAATATTCTGGAGCAACTGCTTCGGGAACAAAAGCCTACACATATTGCTGTTGTTTTCGATTTGAATGTGCCCACTTTTCGCCACGAAATGTTCGTAGCCTACAAAGCCAATCGTGAAGCAATGCCTGAAGATCTGCAAAAGTCTATTCCGTACATTCGCAAAATCATTGAAGCTTATCACATTCCAATTCTTGAGAAAGCGGGTTTCGAAGCCGATGACGTGATCGGAACATTGGCTAAAAAAGCAGAAACGATGGGCTACACCACCTATATGATGACTCCTGACAAGGATTACGCACAGTTGGTTTCCGAAAATATTTTCATGTATAAACCTTCCCGGGGTGGCGAAGCTCCCGAAATCTGGGGAATACCTGAAATTCAGGAAAACTTTCTGGTCGACGAACCCTGGCAGGTGATTGATGTGCTTGGATTGATGGGCGATACGGCAGATAACATTCCGGGTTGCCCGGGAGTTGGCTCCAAAACTGCCATGAAGCTGATTTCTGAATTTAAATCGGTTGACGGACTGTATAAAAACATCGACTCGCAAAAAGGAAAACTGAAGGAAAACCTGATTGAATTTGAACAACAGGTTCGCATGTCGAGGGAATTAGCCAAAATCATTCTGGATGTTCCTGTTGATTTTGACGAGGACAAAATTGTGATGGAAGAACCTAACATTCAGAAATTAAACGAAATATACACTGAATTGGAATTCCGCCAACTCATTAAAAAGCAGGAAACCAAACCGCAACCTGC
>JBBQMW010000180.1:0-7255 GCA_038329265.1 Bacteroidales bacterium
CCGAAAGGGAGTGCAAATGGGTGAGTTCGAAAAACAATGGGTGAACCGTACGCCCTGTTTTGAAAATTCATCAAGATGTGGAGTTTTGATCTGTTTATTTCCATAACAGCCTAACATATCGAAGGTCTGCTGATCGGAAAATATAAAAACAAGGTTAGGCTTTTTGGTTTCTGCAGCAACAAACGAAAGTATCAACATGCCCGACAGGGCAAAAGCTATTGATTTTACATTCATAATCTAATCTATTTTAATTTATTAGCTACTTTAATCTGGTTCACTTTCCCAATACAAATGCTTCCATTCCGCAAATCACAAAAACAGTCCGGTTCAGGTGATCCACCCAATAGACCGTGGGAAGTACCCCGTCGCCAGTCAGCTCAAAGACTTTAAAATCAATGAGACGATCGCTGCCGCAGTCGATTCTTGCATTTCTTCGAAAGCGCAATTTCTGATTTTGATAAACGGCATCAAACTCGTCAAGCATGGCAAACTGAAGTTCCAGGGTTGATGCTTCTGCCATTTTTTGTACGACTGCAATTAATCCCCATTTCCAGCTTAGCTGCTGGTTGCCAAATTGTTTCCGGATCAATTTTGCCTCGGATTGGATCTGGATTTCACCGCTTTTTACTTTCCCTTCACCGATGGTTCCTGTTCCGCCAAAAGCCGATTCCTCTTCCGAAAGGGCAATTTTAGTCGCCACTTTCCACTTTTGGGGAGTAAGCGTTGCATTAGTTTCACAATGAACACTTCCGGATACCAAATATTTGAAAATTTGATTTCTCCCTTTAATCCCATTATTGGCAAGACGGGAGGAAACAAAGTCAAACTGTTGGCTTTCACCCTTCAAAATTGAATGTAACGACAGCTCACCAGCTCTGACGGCCTTGCTGCCATAGCTATTAAACTGGCTATAATGTGTATTGAAGGATGTTGTTGAAAACTCATCCACAAATGGAAACTGGTAGTTAGTTAGTAGTTTATCCAGTTTCAACAATGAAAATTCTCCGGCAGGATTGACCCCTTCGCTTAAAAGCGTTGAGAATCCCGTAGACCAACCTAATAAAGGGAGCTGTGACAGACCTGCAACAACTCCTGTTTTTTTAAGAAAATCTCTTCTGTTTTGTCGTTTTTCCATGATTCAGTCCCTATCAGTTTCTGTCGAAATGTGTTCCCGGGGTGATTCTCTTCTCCCATTCTTCAGCCAGCAGGATGTCAAGTTCATTCATTTTGGCTGAAAAGGACGGATTTTCTGACAAATTATTTAACTCCCACGGATCCTCCTTTGTGTTAAACAACAACTTATCGGGTAAGGTCACGTATTGGCTGCTTCCTGCACACGGACGAAATTTTTCGGATTGACCATCTTCCAACCGGACAAACGGCCTATCCTGGTTACCCGAAAATTTGTAGATTTTCACATATTTAAAATTGCCTTTGCGCACCACACGACCCGTGTGCTGAAATTCGGCAAAAGCATAATCAAGGTTATCTTTTGTCTCACCTGTTTCGATTAAGCTTTTGAGTCTTCTCCCTTTGCAATTCGGAGGAGCAGGAATACCGGCATATTCACAAACAGTGGTCATGATGTCTATACCTGACACAATATGGTTATTGTCAATCACATTCCTTTTTACCTGGCCAGGCATATACGCGATAAACGGAACCCTGACCGATTGTTCGAACGGATGCCATTTCTGCACCCTTTTATGTCGGGCAGCCCCTTCGCCGTGATCGGAGGTAAAAATAACCAATGTCTTGTCCGACCTCGAATCGACAGCATCAAGAAGGCGACCCACGTCAGCATCAAGTTTCTCAATCATCCGGCAATAATCGTAGAGGTAGTTTTGCCATTCAGCCTGCGAAAATTTCACCTGCGATTGGGGGAAAGGATCTTTAAAATTAAAGTTAAAGTTTGGTGGAAGTGGTGGAAGAGACTTTTCAAGTCCGAAGATATCTGATTTCGGAACCAATTTATCCCCATGAAGTTGCGGTGTCCAGTAGCAGATATCGTGCGGATTCATCAATCCGGCAACAGCCAGAAATGGTTTCTCATCCTTATAATTCAAAATAAAACCCTTCACGGCTCCGGAGACCTGAAAATCATTCAGATCACCTGTTCCACTCACCCCTACAGGGATTGTTTCAAATCCGGGAATCTTACGGACGCCTTCCACATCCGGATAGTTCCACTGACCACCGGCGTGCCATTTTCCGCAATAAACCCGGTTATAACCGGAGTGAGATTCAAACCATTCACCCATATTTGGTACCTTCTCGTCGATTCCGACATTGTTGAAGGTAACACCGGTTTCAGAACTGTATCGTCCTGAAAAAACTGAGGATCTTGCCGGACAACAAACCGGATTGGTGCTGTTTGATTGCAAAAATGAGTATCCGTCCGCGACCATCCTGTCAAAATTCGGGGTCTTCAGCCAATGTCCCAGAAAGGCTTCGTGGTTAAAGTATTCCCTGTAAGCAGCAATCGTATCAATCCCCTGCTGGTCAGAGATAATGATAAGGATATTTGGTTTCTTTCTTTTCATTGATTTGAAACTAATAACTCGGATATTTATCAATCGGGAAAACCGGCTTTTTGCCCATCGGGCTTTCAGTTCCTGCTACAAATTTCGGATTTAGCACAGGAAAAATACCTTGCGTATCGTTTACATGCTTTTCGATGAGTTTGTCCAATTTGGCGACCATTTTCGGATTAAATGCTGCCAGATTATGGCTTTCTCCGATATCTTCCTTCAGGTTATATAACTCGTAGGCTGGATGCCTGTTTGGTCCTTCTCCATAAACACGAATTAATTTCCAGTCGCCTGAATGTACTGAAGTGGATGGGTAATTATCGGTTGCCGGTGTGTAGTGTGGAAAATGGCAATATAATTCCCGTTTTTTCAAGGGCTTGCTGTCTAACAGCAACGAATACAAGCTCACACCGTCTATGATTTGATTCTTCTGTGGTTTTAGTCCGGCTAAATCCAACATGGTTGGATAAAAATCAATGCTTGCAATCATTTCTTTTGATTTCTGGTCCGGCTTGATTTTCCCGGGCCATGAAATGATGCATGGAACCCTTACTCCGCCTTCGTGAATATTTCCTTTACCCATTTTGAGCGGGAAATTATTGGTGGCAGTTTTGCCGTTGATCAGATCGTACATGTTTCCGCCATTGTCGGAGAAAAAGATTAGAATGGTATTTTCGGCCAACTTCAATTCATCCAGTTTATCCAGAATCCGGCCAAGACTTTTGTCCATGCTTTCGATCATGGCGCCCATAATAGCATTATCCTGTTTGCCACGTGGGTCATTCTTTTGCTGGTATTTTCGGATTAAATCCATCTGCCCCTGATAGGGGGCATGCACAGCAAAATGCCATAAGTTCAAGTAAAAAGAGAGGGTTAACCGTATAAGCACTGCTGAAAACAATACCACGTTTAGCCAACCTTTCAATATTGGGCGTTTCGTAATACTTACTCCCATTTACTGTGCAATCCATCCATCCCATGTCGTCAACCAAAAAGAAGATGATATTGGGTTTGATCTTATCTGAATTTGTTTTGGCCTGAGAACTAAAACCTGAGGCTAGAATCAAAGAACCGGCCAAATACACGGAGGTGTTAATAATTGATTTTTTCATATCCTTTTTCTGTTTTTAACTTTATTTTGAATTCAAATTGTGAGGCAATTTATTTTTTTAGCCTGAAATTTATCCTTTACCTATCGGAAATCCGGAAAAAGTAACAGCAAGATTTTCGAGCAATCGGGTTTTTAACTGTTCTCTTATTTTTTGATATTTTTTCCCGTTGTACAGGTTCTTCAATTCATGTTGATCATTTTCAATGTCATACAATTCACCTTTCATTTGATCTACCGATGATTTGGCTTCATTAAATGGTTTATCGACAAAAAGGATCAATTTCCATTTTTTAGTGCGCCACATGTAAGCCGGTGCGCCTGAATCGTGAAATTCGCAAAATGAACCTTTATGCTTTTGATCGCTTAGCAAATCCAATCCCGGAGATTGAAGCTGTTGTTTGGCACCAGCCACTTTGGCAATGGTGGGATAGATATCGACCAATTCTGCAGGGCGGTAATCAATCGTTCCGTGCAAATTATCAGGAACTGCTGATCCTGACAAAACAAACGGAATCCGCACACTGCTGTCGTACAGACAATATTTGGTGAACCGGTAATTCCGTTCGCCCAGCATATCGCCATGATCGGAGGTAAAAATAATCAGTGCATTCTTCAACCTACCGGCTTTTTCCAGCTTGGCCAATGCTTGTCCAAAATAATCGTCGAGCCACGAACAGTTGGCATAATAATGCAGAGTGGTCTGACGACGTTCCATAACAGTCATTTTGCTCCAGGCTTCATTCCAGGCTTTGTGCCGTTCGTTATGAAATTTATTGGTCTGGTCCAGATAGGCCAGATGCGTATCAGATTCTTCACTCCAGGGCGGTTGCCTGGTGTCAGGAATATCGTTAATGTCGTACATATCGACAAACCGTTTGGGCGCATTCAGTCCGGCATGAGGTTTTAGAAATGACAGATATAGAAATAGTGGCCGTTCAGAATCGAGACCTTTATCCAAAAATTCAAAGCATTTCTCAGCCACATAACCATCACGATGGTCCTTATCCGGAACTTCGGAAGAAACTCCCAGATATCCAGGCACTCCTTCTTCGCCGGGACCATAGTTTGCTACTTCCTTCCGGTATGCAGCCAATCCTTCAGGATTTTCATCATCCTGATAAAGAATTGCACCGGTTTCCTGTCCAACCTCTTTGGCTCCAACAACGCGGGTTTCAAAACCACGTGTTCCGATTGGTTTATCAGTTCTTCCCCAGTGAGTTTTGCCAAAACCAGCAGTTTGATAGCCTGCTTTGCGAAGCAGTTCCGGTATTGGATCGCATGGCATAAAAGGATCGCCCAAAGCATGGGAGCCATTGGTGCGGACGCCCAACTGCGAAGGGTATAAACCGAACATCATGGAATTGCGGCTGGGTGTACACATGGGTGCCTGGCAGGTTGCCTGGTTGAAGAGAACTCCCTGACGAGCCAAACGATCGAGATTGGGTGTTTTAATGTGCGGATTGTTAATTCCGATGGCATCCCAACGTTGCTGATCGGTCATAAAGAAAATAATATTGGGTTTGCCGGTGGCTTCTAATGAATGTCCCTCTGCTTTTTTTTCATTTTTCCGGATTTCAGATTCCGATCCAAAAGCGGAAAGCACCACACAAATTCCAAGGCCAGCCTGTATCGATTTTTGAAGGAAATTTTGTCGGTTGTTCATATTCTAAAATCTATTTCGTGTCTGATTTTTACTAAGGAAGTTCAATTTTTAGGTTCAAAAATTACTCTTCAACCGGTTTATCCTTATTGACCAATGGGTTTGATGTTTCGGTCTCCTGTTCCCACTTTTTCAGAACTGATCTCATTTTTACCAGATTCTTATTCCAATTACTATTGGCAGCTAGATTCGATGTTTCCCATGGATCATTTTTCAGGTCAAAAAACTGTTCGTATTCTACCATTCCCTTTTTACGGAAAAGGACATATTTTTCGGTCTTTCCCCTGACCGTAATTACCGAAGTTTGCGTAGAGCTTCCCAGTTCCGAAAAAGCATATTCACGCCAGGTGGCCTTGTTGGTTATAAGCGGAACCAGACTTTTCCCCTGAATATTTTCAGGAATAGGCAGACCCGAAAGATCGAGCAGCGTCGGAAGCAAATCGATAGAACAGGCAAGTTCATCAAGCGTTTTGTTTCCGGAAAACTTATCCTGATACTTTATAATTAAGGGTACACGAACTGTAGCATCATAACCTGTCATTCCTTTTGTCCATGCTCCGTGTTCCGACATCATTTCACCGTGATCGGCAGTATAAACGATTATTGTATTATCGGTTAACCCAAGGCGGTCTAATTCATCCAGAACCAACCCGATATTGTAATCGATCTGTGAAATCATTCCATAGTAATTGGCTAAAGTTTCCTTGTGATATATTTCTTTGGAATATTTCCCCGATTTACTGATCAGGTCTTCCATACCCGGAACTTTCCAATCTACTGAATCATGATTGGGTGGAAGTGTCAATTTCATCGGGTCGTATTGCTTCGACCAGGGCGCTGACGGAACAATTGGTGTGTGCGGCCCCTGAAAAGAACACCAAAGAACAAACGGATGATCTTTGTTTTCATCGATAAATTTGATGCTTGCACTTGCAACCATTCCACTGGTATGTTTCTCGTTGGGCAACGGGCTTTCTCCCACTTCCGACCTTCCCGGGTGAACTTCATCATAAGGAAGCGGGTTCAGAGGTGTCGTACGATCAGTTGGATTGAGGACGACATCAAACCCATGATTTTGATTTTCTTTATTCATTACCATGTGATGCTTACCTATGGTTCCGGTTACATATCCGGCTTTGTCGAACAAATCGGCAACCGTGTTTTCACTGGCATTTTGCCCGTTTCCGTTTCCATACGTTCCGGTACTCCGGGCGTATCGGCCTGTCCAGATCGAATACCGCGATGGAACACATTGTGCCGTTGTACAAAAAGCATTCTCAAATCGCACCCCATTCTTTGCAATCCGATCCAGATTAGGAGTACTGATTTCCGAATTTCCATAACAACTCAGAGCCATGGCATTATGCTGATCCGACATGATAAAAAGCACATTGGGCTTATCTTTGCGGAAGGGTTCCTTTGCAAACAGTTGGAAGGTAATTAAACATCCTGCACCAACTAATAATGGAATTTTAGTTTTCATAATTTTTTTTTTAAATATTAAATTGTAATTCATTTTATTTTGACTTCCGGCGCGGATGACTTCTCGGGTCACCATCATCATTGGTTTTTACCATCCATTCAGTTAAAGTTTTACTCAAATGATCCAAAGTAGTTTTGTATTCCGGAACGGCAACCAGATTTTTCATTTCATACGGATCTTTTTCCAGATCGTACAATTCTTCTTTGGGCCTGAAAAAAGTAGCTTTCAGCAATTCGTACTGAACGGGAAATTGCGATTTGTTATGGATGATGTCAGCAAAAGCCCGGTTTCCCCAATTCCCGCCGGGAGTAGCATCCAGGCACAACCAAGCCAGACCTTTTGGTTTATTCGCAAAAGCCTCGTCAGTAACAAACCGTTCAATCGGATAATCGGGAACAATTTCATTCCGGAGATTGCGGATATAGCGAAACCTGCCATCGGTAACCGTTCTGGTGGGATAGTATTCTTCC
>JBBQMW010000181.1:0-7236 GCA_038329265.1 Bacteroidales bacterium
TGTATGATAGCGCATATATCAAATTGGTGCAGAATAAGATAAATCGAAGGCCAAGAGAAAAGTTGAAGTTTCAAACCCCTTCTAAGATATTTTTTGCAGCTTTGAATTGATTTGTCGCATTTGTGACTTGAATCTACGAAGAGGGTATTTCCTATTCCATTTTGCGATTGATGTAATTATTTCAGTACATGTGTGACCTATTGAAGGCATGTCAATTTAATTGAATATGAAATTCGGAACGCTGTTTTTTGAAAATCTCAAGATTGCACTGCAATCCATACGAAGTAACCTTTTACGGACAATTCTTACTGTTCTGATTATTGCGGTTGGAATTACTGCTCTGGTCGGCATTCTGACTGCGATAGATTCGATAAAGAACTCAATTACCAAGGAGTTTACATTTATGGGAGCCAATACATTTACACTCAGTTCGAGAGGAATGCGTATTCAGGTTGGCAGCAAAAGATATCGGTCAAAAAACTATTCATACATAAGTTACTATCAGGCCAAGGAATTCAAAGAAAAATTTGTGTTTCCTTCGGCTGTTTCGATCTCAACTTTTGCGACAAGCACGGCTACTGTGAAATATGAATCGGAGAAATCGAATCCAAACGTTTCAGTGCAGGGAGTGGATGAGAATTACCTGTTTACTTCAGGAAATGAAATCAGTGAAGGACGAAATTTTACCGAAGAAGAGATTATTTCAGGTAGAAACGTGGTAGTTGTTGGAGATGGAGTTTTAAAGAAAATATTCAAAAAAGGAGAGAATCCGCTGCAAAAAGTAATTTCTATTGGTGGCGGAAAATACAGGATTGTTGGCGTTATGAAAGCAAAAGGTCAGGGATTTGGTTCGGGTGGTGACCAACTCTGTTTACTTCCATATACCAATGTGCGGAGTTATTTTTCGAGGCCTCAAATGAACTTTTCGGTGCAAATTAAAGTAACAAATGCCGAAATGATTGAGCCTGCAATTGGCGAAGCTGAAGGCACTTTTAGAATAATACGCAACCTGAATCCTGCAGATGAAAGTGATTTCAATGTGGAGAAAAGCGACAACCTGGTAAATATACTATTAGGTAACATACAGAATATTACCTTGGTAGCAACAATCATCGGGTTAATTACCTTGTTTGGTGCTGCTGTTGGATTAATGAATATTATGCTCGTATCCGTCACCGAACGCACCCGTGAAATTGGAATCCGTAAAGCCATTGGAGCAACTTCAGTCATCGTTAAGCAGCAATTCTTAATGGAGTCTATCATCATCGGACAAATGGGAGGAATTGTTGGAATAATTTTTGGCATTCTCGCCGGAAATGGAGTCGCGATGTTAATCGGAACATCATTCTTTATACCCTGGCTATGGATTATAGTAGGAGTAGTACTGTGCTTTCTGGTTGGTATAATTTCAGGTTATTATCCAGCCCAGAAAGCATCAAAACTTGATCCTATCGAAAGTCTGCGTTTTGAATAAGCTTCCTGCCGTATTTTTTTCATAAGCAACCAAAACTTTAATTTTTTGTTCTTATTGTATTGAATACCGAAACAGATTTTAGGTTCTTTTCAGAAAAAATATATCTTTAACTTTTCAGGTTCAAAACAGAAAGAGAAAAGGGAACATTCAATGACGAAACTTCAGACAAAAGCGGAGGAAAGGCTAATTCAGGATTATTTCGAAGACTTACTAAAAGCCTGTGACCGAAAGGTTTCTGACGAAGGAAAAGTCAGGATACGAAAAGCTTTTGAGTTTGCCAATATTGCTCATGCCGGCGTTAAAAGAAAATCAGGAGAACCATATATCATTCATCCGCTTGCTGTTGCTAAAATTGTAGTCGAAGAAATCGGGTTAAGTGCTACGTCTATCATTTCGGCTCTAATGCATGATGTTGTTGAAGACACTGATTATACACTCGAAGACGTCAGTAACCTTTTTGGCGAGAAAGTAGCTTCAATTGTTGATGGATTGACCAAACTTTCAGAGGAATTTACCCCACAGCACGACTCGAAACAGGCTAATAATTTCAGGAAAATGCTGATGACCTTATCCGATGATGTTCGGGTTATCCTGATTAAATTGGCTGATCGGCTGCACAACATGCGCACTCTCGACTCGATGCCGCCTAATAAACAATTAAAAATCGCCGCCGAAACGCTTTATATATTTGCTCCATTGGCTCACCGTCTTGGTTTATATGCCATTAAATCCGAATTGGAAGATCTTAGCCTGAAATATAAACATGCTGACGCGTTCAATGAGATTCAGTTCAGACTTCATAATCAGAAAGAAAAGAGAGATTATCTTGTAACCGAATTTATCAAGCCCATTGAGGAACAACTCAAGCTTGAAGGAGTAGATTTTGTTATTACTGAACGATTTAAGTCGATCTATTCCATCTGGAATAAAATGCAAACCAAAGGAGTATCGTTTGATGAGGTCTATGATTTACTTGCCATCCGAATTGTTTTTATTCCCGATCCAAATGTTTCAGAAAAGAGACAATGTTTCGATATTCTTTCGTTGGTAACCGATATTTACAAACCAAAACCCGACCGTATCCGCGATTGGATTACCATGCCAAAAGTGAATGGTTATGAAGCATTGCACGTTACGGTGATGGGGCCACAAGGTAAATGGGTCGAGATTCAGATTCGGACACAGCGGATGGATGAAATTGCAGAACGTGGATTTGCCGCTCATTACAAGTATAAAAACATTAATGATGTTGAAAATGAGTTGGATCGTTGGCTGGAAAAAATAAAGGAAATGCTCCAGAATCCGGAATCCGATGCACTGGAATTTCTGGATGAGTTTAAAATGAATCTCTTCGCCTCCGAAATTGTCGTTTTTACACCGAAAGGCCGAATGGTTACTTTGCCAAAAAATGCCACTATCATTGATTTTGCCTACGAAATTCATACCGAGCTGGGCAATCATTGCATTGGCGCAAAAATAAACCATAAGCTGGTATCAGTTTCCCACGTATTGCAAAGCGGCGATCAGGTCGAAGTGCTTTCGTCCAAAACCCAATCGCCACAGTTGAGTTGGTTGAACTTCCTGATTACCGCAAAAGCCAAAGAAAAAGTAAAGCAATCATTCAAGCTCGACCGCAAAAAACACATTGAACAGGGTCGAAAAATCATTGAGGACCAACTCGCCAAATATAAAATCACACCCTCGTCAGATACCTTGAAAAAGTTGAGTTCTTACTATGCGCTAACCAACAAGGAACAACTTTATGCTCAGGTTGGCATGGGATTCCTTGAACTCGGCAACCTTGATGAGGTTCTTCAAACCCGAAGAGAAAACAAACTCTCGAAATTCTGGAAATTATCTTTTACACAGAAAAAGGAAGAGCCTGCTCAAAGCATCAAGATTGATAAAAAAGCTCCTTTTATCCTGAAAGAAAATCCGGAGGAAATGAATTACTCGTTAGCCAAATGCTGTAATCCAATTCCGGGCGACGATGTGGTAGGATATGTTACCGAAGGTGAACACATTATCATTCATAAGCGAATTTGTTCCGAAGCTCTAAAAATCATGTCGCAGCAGGGAGACAATATCATTACTACAGAATGGACCAAATTCAAAAAGCTATCCTACCTTTCCCGCATCAAATTAAGTGGTTTCGATCGTGTTGGCATTGTTAACGAAATAACAACGATTATCTCCAAGCAGCATAATATCAACATGCGTACCGTTCATTTCGACACCCATGATGGGATTTTCGAAGGCGATTTATACCTGTATATCCACAATGTTCAGGATTTGAGTGAACTGATTAGTCGCCTGATGAAAATCAAGGGAATAGATGCCGTTGAACGTATTGAGAAAATACAGCAATAAAACGAAAGCTTCACCTTTTGTCTGAAAAAAATATTATTTTTGATCCTTATTTTTAATTGGTTTAAATATGGATAACCACACAACGAAAGAAGCAGTGAAGAATATGTTCATTGACTATCTCGAAGGTAATGAACACCGGAAGACTCCTGAACGTTTTGCCATTCTTGAAGAAATCTACTCACGGGAAGGACATTTCGATATTGAGTCGCTTTATATTTCAATGAAAAATAAAAATTACCGTGTTAGCCGTGCAACTCTTTATAATACAATGGATTTGTTGCTCGAATGCAAATTAATTATAAGGCATCAGTTCGGTAAAAGTATCGCCCAATTCGAGAAAGCCTATGCTATTCCTCCTCACGACCATCTGATTGATCTCAGAAGCGGGCATTTGACTGAGTTTTTTGATCCCCGGTTAAGAGAAATTATCGAAGATATCTGCCTGCAAAATGACTTTAAAATATCGCACCATACACTTTATATCTACGGACAATACGTCAACAAACAAATATAATTTGTAATTTTATCGCTCCGTTTCCGTGGAAATTGATTACACTCGTTTTTCAGTTTTCGCGGATTATCGTGTTTAAGAAACCCAATTTAATTTTGAAAGATGAAAGTAGATGTTTTGTTAGGCCTCCAGTGGGGAGATGAAGGTAAAGGTAAAATAGTTGATGTTTTAACACCAAAATACGATGTTATTTCCAGATTTCAGGGTGGTCCAAATGCAGGTCATACCTTGGAAATCAATAACTTCAAACAGGTTTTACATACCATACCTTCAGGAATATTTCATGAAGATAAGATGAACGTAATTGGCAATGGTGTAGTCATTGATCCAATCACGTTTGAAAAAGAGATTGAATCGATCAGCAAACACGGCGTCGATCTTCATAAAACGTTATACATTTCTAAAAAAGCACATTTAATTCTTCCAACCCACAGGTTACTCGATGCTGCCTCGGAAGAAGCAAAAGGGGCTACAAAAATCGGATCGACCTTAAAAGGAATTGGCCCGACTTACCGCGATAAAATTGGACGTGATGGATTGAGGGTTGGAGACCTCTTCGAAGACTTCACCGAAAAATATAACACCCGTGTTCAGGCTCATAAAGATTTACTTGCCAATTACTACCATTACGATTATTCTGCTAAACTGGCTGAGATTGAAGAGCAATGGATGAAAGGGATCGAGGTTCTGAAAACCTTCATGATTGCTGATACAGAGCACCTCATAAACGATTGTTTGGCCGAAAATAAACCTGTTCTGGCAGAAGGAGCACAGGGAACAATGCTCGATATCGACTTCGGATCATATCCGTTTGTAACTTCGTCGAGTACCATTTGTGCCGGAGCTTGTACCGGATTGGGAATTGCACCGAATAAAATTGGTAATGTTTACGGTATCTTCAAGGCCTATTGCACCCGTGTCGGAAGCGGCCCTTTTCCAACTGAATTATTCGACGAAGACGGACAAAAAATGCGCGATGTTGGTCGTGAATACGGTTCAACTACAGGACGCCCGCGCCGTTGCGGATGGCTCGATCTGGTTGCCTTAAAATATTCCATTATGCTGAATGGAGTTACAGAATTAATCATGATGAAGGCCGATGTGCTTGATTTGTTTGAAACTATCAAAATTTGCGTTGGTTACGAAATCAATGGAGAAGTAACTGAAAAGTTTCCTTTTGAATTGAATGATGGCGTGAAACCGGTATATGTGGAATTACCTGGCTGGCAATCCGATTTGACTCAGTTAACCGATCAGAACGAATTTCCGGAGGAATTTAACAACTACATCAACTACATCGAAGAACAGGTTGGAATTCCGATTTCAATCGCTTCGGTAGGACCAAACCGGGCTCAGACAATTCATCTGGAAATCTAATATTTAAGGAGTCATTCAACAGACTCCTTTTCTTTTTCTAAAATATTTTGACTTTAATAAGAAATGACTATTTTAGAACAATTAATACACAAGCAGAATTGTGTTTAACATGCGGAAATGGAAATTACCAAACCGACCCTGTTATTAGATAAAGAAATTGCCTTGCGAAACATTCAGAAAATGGCACGCAAAGCCAAGGATCTTAATATAAATTTCAGGCCTCATTTCAAGACTCATCAATCAGCTGAAATTGCCGAATGGTTCCGGACTGCGGGAGTAAAAGCAATTACAGTTTCGTCGTTAACCATGGCCAATTATTTTGCTGACGCTGACTGGGACGATATTACCATTGCTTTTTCAGTAAATATTCCTGAAATTCCAGAGATAAACGAACTGGCGGGCAGGATAAATCTAAATGTGCTGATTGAGAACAACGAAGGATTGGAAGCACTTCAGCAGAAAATGGAATGGCATGTCGGCGTGTTTATTAAAATCGATACCGGTTATAACCGTACCGGAATTGAAGCAAACCGCACCCCATTAATCGATCAGTTGCTTGTTTCCATCCAAAAATCTCCCTTGCTTCAATTTAAAGGTTTTCTATCGCATACCGGGCACACTTATCAGGCAAACTCAACACACGACATTTTCAGCCGTCATTTTGATGCGCTTCTAAAAATGAAGGCATTAAAAAATAGGTATATCAGCGAGTGGCCCGAACTCATGATTTCACTCGGCGACACTCCATCGTGCAGTATTTGTGATAATTTCGACGGAGTTGATGAAATTCGGCCTGGTAATTTTGTTTTTTATGATCTGATGCAATATAAACTGGGCGTTTGCAAGCTTACTGATATTGCTGTGCACATGGTTTGTCCGGTTATTGCGGTTCATTCCTCGCGCAACGAAGTGGTAATTTATGGTGGAGCCATTCATTTTGCCAAGGATTCGGTTACCAATATCGACGGAAAACAATTGTATGGCCGGATTATAGTCAGGGAAGAAGGAAACGAAATTCTTTTAGACGAACGAAATTATCTGTATGCTCTTTCGCAGGAGCATGGCATTTTGCGAATTACTCCCAAAGATCTACATTGGTTTAAACCTGGCCAACTCATTGAAATATTGCCTGTTCATTCCTGTCTCACAGCCAACCTTATGGGAGAATTTCGGACAACTGAAGGCGATATTATAAAAATGATGCCATATTAGTTCATAAAAACACTCAAACCCTGAATAATTTAGCCTTTATTGGAATCTTTTGACCCCTCAGAATTTAGACTCATCATCGATTTGTTGACTTGCCCATTATAAAAATCTTTCACATGTTAAACATTAGCGATTTTTAGTTGTTTTCAAAAGGAAAAAATGCCAGACAACTACAATATCGAATCGAGGTTCAATTTTTTAGGCATTGAGTTACTTCAGAAAATTCTGAGTGTTTCTGACATTAAAAAGTTTCCAGAAAATTTGGAACTGATTAGGGAAGGTCAGTATGTAAAGG
>JBBQMW010000182.1:0-7229 GCA_038329265.1 Bacteroidales bacterium
TTTCTGTATCGGAAAGTAAATCTATTTTCAATTGTTTTCACCCTTATTTGTTGAGTTCTACATAGAAATTGTTTAAATTTTTCTCATAGTGAAAACATGTAGTTAGAAATGTCTCATTTCATTTCCGGTTTTGTCCCGAACGGGACAAAAGATCGGTGTTTATCAATCCATTCTGCCAATATTTAATTCCTTCGCTTTTTTGTTGCCCGAACACTCTTTTTCCTTTGACTTCAAGTTGCTAATTTGTTGCCAAAAGGCGTTACGGCTGAATAATGTTATGCATTCCCCGAAAGTTGTTCAAAAGTTATCAAAAACTTTTTTTGCATTAACCCTTTCTTAAAAGTATTTTTGAAGAAAAAATACTATGGACTTCGAAAAAATCAACAAACGCTACAAGAAAATATCATACTACCGTCAACCTGACGATTTTACTATAGAAGAATGGCAATATGCTTTGCGTAAACAATTTGCCGAAACCCATACCTTCCGCATCGAAAAACAGGGAAAACAGCAAGTATTTGGAGATTACAATGTATACAATCCCGAATCGAAAGCTACGTACAAGGTTGCCTTACGTAGCAATGACAATAGTGCCAACTTTTGCGAATGCAACGATTTTAAAACCAACAGACTCGGAACCTGTAAGCATATCGAAGCCGTTTTTTGTTATATTGACAACAAACTAAAGAAATCGCATTTGTTAGATGTCGATTACCAGTCGGCATACACCTCAATATATCTCGACTATCGCGACAATCGTAAAATACGCATACGTATTGGTTTTGAAAACGAGAACGACTTTATTGATTTGGCATTAAAATTCTTCGACAATGAACGTGCTTTGTTACCAGTAAATTATGAGGTTTTCAATAAAATATTAAATGAAGCCTCTAACATCAACAATAGTTTTCGTTGTTATCCCGATGCTCTGTCGTTCGTGCTTGATAAACGCGAAACCCGTTTACGGGAAATAATGGTGCAGGAAAAATATTTAAAACACCTTTCGAACGACGCTTTCGATACATTAATTAATGCCAATCTTTTCCCTTTCCAAAAGGAAGGGATTTGTTTTGCTGCATCTAAAGGTCGCTGTATTATTGCCGACGATATGGGATTGGGCAAAACCATTCAGGCCATTGCTGCTGCCGAACTTTTACGGAAAGAAACTGGTATATCGGCAGTGTTTATCATTTGCCCCACCTCGCTAAAATATCAATGGAAAACCGAAATCGAGAAATTTACTGGACAAACCCCTTGGGTTATTGAGGGTTTGTACATTAAACGACTGGATCAGTACCGGAACGATTCGTTTTATAAAATAATTTCGTACAATACAGCTGTTAATGATATTAAAGAAATTAATGCCACTTTGCCCGATCTGTTTATTTTAGACGAGGCTCAGCGCATCAAGAATTTCAAAACAAAAATTTCGCAAAATATTAAACGGCTAGAATCGCCCTACACATTTGTGCTTACAGGTACCCCACTAGAAAATAAACTCGAAGAACTATATTCAATTGTTCAATTTGTGAATCCTTTTGCTTTAGGTCCTTTTTGGAAATACATGAATGAATACAGGATTGTGGATGAAGTTGGAAAAATAAAAGGATATAAGGACTTGAACAAAATTGGCGAGAAACTGGCCGACACCATGATACGCAGACGGAAAAAGGATGTTTTACTGCAACTGCCCGAACGTATGGACAAAATATTGTATGTTCCAATGACTGAACAACAGGTTGCTATTCATTCCGATTGTCAGGAAAGTGTTAACCGTTTAGTCTTTAAATGGCGCAGACAAGGCTTTTTAAATGAGAAAGACCGACAAAGCCTTATGATTTTTCTGAATATGATGCGGATGGTTTGTGATAGCACTTATATCCTCGACCAAAAAACACGATTCGATACCAAAATTGGGGAATTAATGAATATCCTCGACGAGGTATTTGCTGAAAATGAGGAAAAGGTTGTTATTTTTAGCCAATGGGAACGAATGACACGCCTTGTAGCAGCCGAACTCGAACAGAGAAATGTTAAATACCAGTACCTACACGGTGGTGTGCCTAGCAGTGACCGTGGCAAACTGTACGAAAATTTTAACAACGACCCCGATTGCAAAGTTTTTCTTTCTACCGATGCCGGTGGTGTTGGACTTAACCTTCAGGTAGCATCCATGCTGATAAACCTCGATATACCCTGGAACCCCGCTGTTTTGGAGCAACGGATTGCACGTATTTACCGTCTTGGCCAGAAACGAAATGTTTCTATAATTAATATGGTATCTTCAGGAACCATTGAACACAAAATGCTGGGCGTACTTAGCTTTAAAAAAGGCCTTGCTGAAGGAATACTCGATCAGGGCGACAATACTATATTTTTGGAAGATAGTAAATTCAAAGTATTGATGAATACTGTTGAAAGTTTGGTTGAAAATTCAATAATTTCTGAAGTAGCTCCGCTGAATGCTACGGATTTAGAAGAGAAACAAAAGGAAGAGATTATTGATATTGATGTTAAAGATGAATCAAAAACGCAAACCACAACTGAACCGACATTCGATGGCGACGATGATATTTTACAATCAATTGAAGAAACCCAACAAAAAAATGAATATCAATTAGAACCGGGTTCTCCTGCCGAACTTGTAAATATGGGAATGTCGTTCTTTGGTCGGTTAAGCGAAACATTAGCAAACCCCGAAGCAACCCAAAAACTCATTTCAACTATAGTACAAAAAGACGAAACAGATGGCAAAACATACCTTAAAATCCCTATCGAAAACCAAAAAATAGTCGAAAGTGCGTTTGCATTGTTTGCTGGATTGTTGGGAGGTTTGAAGAAATAAAAAATAGATGCCAGACTTATCACATGTTTATAAAAAACAAATTGATTATGTTATACGATCCATAGATCTTAATCTTCAAAACTTCGAGTAACGAAGGGGTATTTCTAACTCTCTGAAAGCATTGGAAGGGTAAATGTAAAGACTGAACCGCTACCTACTTTGCTTTTCACCATCATTTCGCCTTTATTTTTTTCGATAAACTCCTTACAAATAACTAATCCAAGACCAGTTCCTGTTTCACCATCAGTGCCTACCGTACTCGAATTCTTATCAACTGCAAATAAATTCGCCAAATGCTCATCCGAAATTCCAACACCCGAGTCAATGACATCAATTTTCACATAATTGCCAATGACTGCTGAACGTACGAATATCTCGGAGCCTTTTGGCGAAAATTTTATCGCATTAAATATGAGATTGCGCAAAACTGTCGAAACCATATCCTTATCGGCATAAACAAGCAATTCAGGATCAATATCAGTAGAAAGAATTTGCTCTTTACTTATCAGGTTCAAATCAACCAATGCTTTCATCTGCTCATAAATCTCAAAAAGGATAAAGTATGATTTGTATATCTGTATCCGATTGGTTTGTGAGCGAGTCCAAAGCAATAGATTTTGAAGTAAATTAAATCCATTTTCAGAAGCCTGATTTAAATCAGAAACAATTTGCTTCAGTTCACTGGCTGAAAACAATTCCAGATCAGTTTTCAGGATACTTGTATAGCTTACCAAAACATTGAAGGGATTTTTAAGGTCGTGCGCAATGATTGAGAAAAACTTATCTTTTGAGACATTTAAATCATTTAATTCAGCCGTTTTAGCTTTGAGCTCGGCAGCCAGTTTTTTCTCTTTCGACAATAAAAAGAAAAGAGCAATCATTAATATTACAGCTAATACAGTGATTGCAACCAAATAATACTGAATTGAATTCGCTTTATCAATGGCATCTAATTGCGACTTATTCATGTTTCTCAGGTCTTCAAGCTCCCTATTGTTCCTAACCAGCTGATATTTAGCCTGAACCTGCCGGATCATTTTATTCTTCTTCTCGCCTACCAGGCTGTCGTACAAAGTAGTATAGCGGTCGTAATACGAATATGCATTTTTATAGTCCTTATTCTCAGCATAATAAATTGACAGATTGCTGAATATGTCAATTATAAAATCCTTCATTCCCAATTCAGTAGCAAGTTCCAACGATTTATTAAAATATGCCAATGATTTAGAGTAATTTTTCTGATCAAGATAAACCAAACCTATATTATTATATGCCATAGCAACTCCTTGCAGGTCATTTATTTTCTCATATAATTTCCAGGCTTTCCAATAATAATCCAGACTTTCTTTCAGTTTTTTCTGATCGTATGCAATGGTGCCCAGATTATTGGTTATATCAATAATCATCGCAGTATCTTTACGAATTTTTGCTAATTGCATAGCCTTATCGTTGTATTCTAATGCTTTGGTATAATCTTTTTTATTCTGAAAAGTGATGGCAATATCCTGAAATGTTTTGGCCGACAAAGCAGTATCTTTAAGTAATAAACTAATTACCATAGAATTATGATAAAAATGAATTGCTTCATCATAATCTTCAAGGTCGTCAAAAACCATCCCAAGATTGTGATTTGCTTTTGCGATCTGAATTGAATCTTTAGATTGTTCTGCTAAATCAAGCGCATGATAGTAGTGATCAATGGCTTGCTCGTAATTGCCAACAGCATATTCATTTAAACCTTTTAAATTTAGAACCTGACTGAACTGGATTGGATTGTCGGCTGGTTTAATCAGCTGTTCTGCCTGATTTATCAGAAACGAAACGGTATCGTGATTATTTGCCAGTTTAACGAGACTTGTGGCTTTTTCAATCAAAAGATCGAATTGAGGATCGCTTTCAGTTTTATGGTTTTTCTCTATGGAATATCCTAAATGTACTGAAATCAGCGAGATCAGAAGGATTAGTGTATTTGTGCTGAAAAAACGACGCATAAGTGTTATTCGAAAATTCACCGAAAGAGCACAAATATAGTTTTTTTTCGCTCAAAATATTTTCATTTTTAAGATTCAGGAGGTTTCTGTATTTGAATTGATAGTTCATCGACTTTATCTTTGATTTTTTGATATTCTAAAACAGTCTAAAATCATAGGTTATTGAATAAAATATTTCTAAATATGTGCCACTTTAATCTTAAAATGAAAATTATATGAATAAATTAAATGCTCAGGATTACATGAATCGTGAATCGCGATACGGGGCTCACAATTATCACCCGCTACCGGTTGTTTTGGAACGTGGCGAAGGTATTTTTGTCTGGGATGTGGAAGATCGTAAGTACTTTGATTTTTTGTCGGCATATTCTGCAGTGAATCAAGGTCACTGCCATCCTAAAATTGTCAAGGCACTGACCGATCAGGCTCAGAAGCTTGCTTTGACATCACGTGCATTCTACAACAATGTGTTGGGCGAATGGGAAGAATATATGACAAAATTATTTGGTTACGACAAGATGTTACCGATGAATTCGGGTGCCGAAGCCGATGAAACTGCACTAAAACTGATTCGCAAATGGGCCTACAAAGTGAAAGGAGTGCCTAAAACAGAAGCGAAAATTATTGTTTGTAATGGAAATTTTCACGGACGTACGATTACCATCATATCCATGTCATCCGATCCGGATTCGTACAATGATTACGGACCATACACTCCGGGTTTTATAAATATTCCGTACAACGATATTAAAGCTTTGGAAAAGGCTCTGGAAGATCCCAATGTAGGAGGTTTTCTGGTTGAACCTATTCAGGCCGAGGCTGGAGTTTATGTGCCCGAAGACGGATTTTTGCGTAAAGCTTTCGATCTTTGTAAGAAACACAATGTACTGTTTGTGGCTGATGAAGTTCAGACTGGGTTGGCCCGCACAGGAAAAATGCTGGCTTGTGATCATGAGGATGTCAGGCCGGATATTCTGGTGCTGGGGAAGGCTATTTCCGGAGGAATGATGCCTGTTTCATGCGTTTTGGCTGATGATGAAATTATGCTTACCATTAAACCAGGCGAACATGGATCAACTTATGGTGGAAATCCAATTGCAGCAAAAGTTGCCATTGCCGCTCTCGATGTAATTCAGGATGAAAATCTGGTTGAAAATTCAGAGAAAATGGGCAAAATATTCCGCAAACGTTTAAAATCAATCGATTCAAAACTAATTGAACTTGTTCGTGGAAAAGGATTACTCAATGCTGTAGTTATTAAATCGATTAACGGAATTTCGGCATGGGACGTTTGTGTCGCACTAATGAAGAATGGATTGTTGGCTAAACCAACCCACGAACACATTATCCGGTTCACGCCTCCGCTTGTAATTAATGAAGAACAAATTAATGAGGCGCTCGATATTATTGAAAAAACCTTTGCTGAATTTGGAATTTAGGTTTAATGAGGAAAAAGGGAATTCAAACCAATCTTTATATGAAGGCGATAGAAGGCATTTGTAGTATACATTGGCCTTTTATTGCCTTCATTTATTTTTATTATGCATTCATTGTTATAATGAGCAACTTTTTACATTATATTAGTGTCTATTTCAAAAATAGCCATAACGTTGAAATTCTCACCATGAGGGTTATAGATATCAAACTTGATGACAACTTCGCGCAAAAAATTAGTTAGACCCCTGTTAATAATTGCTTCAGTATTGATACTGGCAATATTGGCAGTTATCGGGGTGCTTTATTTTGAAGCCCAGAGCTATCTGAATAAGAATCTTTCAGATTTTGTCTCAAAAAAGTCGAAAGGAAACTATGAACTATCGTTCGAGAACCTAACAATTAACTTCAGCGACTGGGGGTTCGAAATCGATCAGGTTTCCTTTCATCCGACCGATTCCATTCTGAAAACATTGCCTCATTTGAATTCGAGCAAGCAGTTTTACTCCTTTTCGTCGCCCAATGTCCGATTTAGCGGGATTAGATTTTTTAATCTGATCATTCGGAAAGACCTTGAAATTGGTGAAATAATAATTAGCAAACCCGAGTTAAATATACATGGTCAAAAATCTGATCAGGAACAAAAGGACAAAAACAGCATAAGTACACTGATGCTGGAACTGAAACCTTTGGTCACAAAAACATTTAAATCGATAAAAATTGACAAAATTGAGTTGGCCAATGCCAGTTTCGATTTTTACAGCCTATTAGGCGAAAGCCGAAAGTTGGCCAATGCAGAAAACATTACCATCGGAATTCTGAATTTTTATACCGATTCACTATTGTTGCCTGACCCCAATCGGATGTTCGATGCAAAAGACATTTATTTGCGCATGCAAAATTATCAGAATAAGCTGGCTGACAGTATACATAGCTTACATGCCGAATCGGTTACTTTT
>JBBQMW010000183.1:0-7113 GCA_038329265.1 Bacteroidales bacterium
AATACCCGCAATTTCCTTTTTGATGATTTCTTTTTCCGCACTTTTATCAATGATGATGGGCTGTTGAACACTCGTATCTTTTTTACTGAATACTCTTTTGAAAAACCCCTTTTTCTCTTCCTTTTTAAACCGGATTGTATCAGGCTGAATGATTGCGGTGTCGATTTTAGAATACAGCTCTGAAAAAGAGTCTTTCGCATTCCCTTTCGTACGATGTAAAGTCCGTATTTCATTTAAAATCAGCAATTTGCGGTTAACCAGTAACCGAATGGAGTCAATGTGTTGCATCTCAACAGATTCGGGTACAGCATAAACCTCCAGTTCGGACAGTTTTTCCTGAACGATTGTATTTAATTGCTTGTATGGCTTTATGAATGATACATCTCCGGATAGGCTGTAAAAGCGGATTGTATTTTCAACTTCACTTAAATCGGAGGTAATATCTTTAATCAGGAGCAATTTAAGATCGGGACGAGCTTCTTTATGTATGGTATCAACAATTTTTGAAAGACTCTGGTAAGCCAGATACCCCGAAACAATAACAGTCACAGCAATGCAGATTGTTAAAAGGATAACCTGTATTTCAATCTTTAATCTTTTCATCAAAAATATTGCAAGTTAGTAATACTTGCTATCTTTCAGCCTTTCATAGATGGTTGTTACCATCAGATGCATCAAAAATAAATACGAAAAATCTTCGATGGGGATATTCATGATGCGAATATTCAGGATATGTGCTGAATTATACTCAACAACAGGCAACGAAGTCAGCAGTCCATTTACAATGAGAAAAGGCACCAGCGAGACCAGATAACTGAAGTAGAATTTGGTGAGGTGTGGTTTAAACTTGTTCCTGAAAATTGTGTATCCCAGATAAATTGTGGAGAACATGAAAGTTATAAATGTGTAATCCTTATCGCGAAAGAAAAAACTTACCAAGGCAAACACTATAACCAGAAACAGGCTGAGTGCCCTGAAAAAATTGGAGAATTCGAATTTTTCAAGGTAAAATTTCAATACTTCATAAATAAACATGCAACAATATGGAATGACGATAAAAAAGAGCCATTCTTCGATTGGCATACCAATTATCGAAAATCCAATGGTGTATTTCGGATTGAAACTCCAAACTTCGGAGGCTGTAAACCGGACATCCCAAATCCAAAAAATAATCGCTGTAATTAGAATTGCAGGAAGGACGTATTTCAGATTTTTGTAAAACGCCACCTTTTTGTCAAAACTTAATCCGATTGGCGCTGCTATCGACGCAAGCAAAATGATCAGGTAGGTGTAGTTTCTCAAGTCCATTATCTATTCAATTCTGGGTTTACAGGATTTTCACTATACACAAAGATAGATTAATTAAACAGCTGATTGAGAGTTATAGTTTATCAGGAAAAGTAAAAAGGGTGCCTGTTACTGAAAACAAGCACCCTTTTTTATGAGTTGATTAAATCTTAGAATATTTTATAGCTGATTCCGAAAGCAAAACTATACGATTCTTTCGCATAAGTTTCTTTATAGGGTCCAAAAGCTGCTGCAAGAGGATCAAATGACGCATCAAAATTTTTGATTTGGTCTTTATAACTGATCACCATTGCGCCGGCATCAAGCGTCAATCGGTCGCTAAGTTTCCACTGAAAACCTGCACCAACGCCGTTTGCATCGTTCACATAGCTAAAGTCACTCAGGTAATCTTCGCTTACACCGGCATTTGAATTCAGATAGCCTGCACTGAGTGTAAACTTGTCGGTGAGTTTATATTCGGCGCCTAATGACAATTCTAAATAGTTATTATCAATGGTTCGCGCTTGGCCGTATACATTATTGCCCCAGCCAGCAAGATTATCAAGAAAATAAGTAAATGAGCCTGATATTTTGAGCTTATCTGAAATTTGGTAATCTGCACCACCTGCGATGATCGGTGGAATGTCGCTGCCGGTTTTACCTCCATCAGGGAACAGACCTGTTCCATCTTCGGTCGTATTATTGAATAGTCCGAGGTAGGTGATGTGTTCATATTTCAGACCGATATTCAGTTTCTCAAAGTGAAGATTTACTCCAATGATTGGGGTGGCACTCCATCCGGTTTGTTCTACATCAACATTTTTGTCGGCTGTAGCGGCAGCACGGCCAGCTAAACCATCCGCTTTTGCAACGTATGCACTTTGAACCTGGCTGGCAGTCATCGCTGGATTGTAATCGGTACCCAATCCGCCTGCAAGAATGGCAGCCTGTGTGGCAGTAATGAAACCTGCTTGCTGTAATTGTGAAAGTGTAGAATTTCCTCCGCCACCAGTGATTACAGGTTGCATCATAAGCGCTGCTCCTTTCGAAGTATTCGATAAAGTAGTAAACACTGAACTTGCAGTTCTCATTGATCCATCCCATCCAAAATTTCCACCAACCGGATTAGTCGGATTAATCATGATGTCTTTTATATAGCCATTGTATGTGTTTACTGCATTGATCATGCGAACTCCCAGTGAAACAGTTACTACATCGTTGATTGAATAACTTCCGTTCAGTTGCGTACCCCAAAACACACTGGATCCTTCAAGTCTCAGATTCGCTGTATAGGAAGTTGTTGGAAGTCCTTGTGATGATAAGGAAATCGGAAGAGTTGAAATTTGTTTTTCGAAACTTGGCAACCCAGTAGCGTAGGTTATGCTTCCACCGCCTGCATTGGGACCAAACCCCAGTGAAACTGACCATTTATCTTTTTTATACACGGCGAAAGCAGTCGGGAAAAGCGGTGCATTCATATCGCCAATATATTCAGGATTGTTCAGGTACTTAAATTCACTATTTACAGTATAGGTTTGATAGAGGCTCTGGTTATTGAGTGAGAAATAGAATCCATTTTCTAGTTGCCCCAGACCTGCAGGATTGTAATACACTGCATCTATGTCGGTTGATGCATTTCGGGAGACCATACGTATAAATTGAGCACTTTGGTTCGTTTTTGTTAAAATTCCACCAGCAAAGGCTGTATCCATCAACAAAAACAGCCCACCTATCAAAACAGCAGATTTCTTCATAGTTTATTTTTAATGATTATAGAGAAACAAAAATAGATATATTTATGAAGTATGAAAATAATATGACTGGAAATCAATGAATTGAGATTATTTTAACCGTAAGCTCAAATGTTCTAAAAACAATACCAGACTATAAAGAATCTGGTATTGTGTTAAGTATGAATTCAATCCTTCAGATCGAACCTCTTCTTTTTACTATTTTCTTTTTCTGTTTTAGAGATGAATGACCTCGTCGTAAGCAGTAGCAGCAGCTTCCATGATGGCTTCACTCATCGTTGGATGTGGATGAATCGATTTGATTAGCTCATGACCGGTAATCTCCAGTTTTTTTGCAACAACCAGTTCTGCAATCATTTCTGTAACATTTGCTCCGATCATATGAGCACCAAGTAACTCTCCGTATTTGGCATCAAAAATCAACTTGACAAATCCATCTTTTTGACCCGAGGCACTGGCTTTTCCACTGGCCGAAAACGGGAATTTACCAACTTTAATTTCATGACCCGCTTCTTTGGCTTTTTGCTCAGTCATCCCCAGTGATGAAATTTCAGGATTGGTATAGGTGCAGCCCGGAATGTTTGAATAGTCAATCGGATGCGGGTTTAAACCAGCGATCTTTTCTACGCATACAATGCCTTCAGCTGAAGCCACATGTGCCAATGCCGGACCTGCGATGATATCGCCAATGGCAAAAACACTTTCAATATTGGTTTGGTAAAACTCATTGACTTTAACTTTTCCTTTTTCGAGTACAATTCCAAGATCTTCGAGACCGATATTTTCGAGGTTTGGTGCAATGCCAACAGCAGAAAGCACAATTTCAGCCTCAATAATTTCTTCGCCTTTTTTCGTTTTTACAGTCACCTTACAGAGTTTTTCAGATGTATCTACCGATTCAACAGAAGCACTGGTAAACACCTTCATTTTCATCTTCTTGAACGAACGTTCCAACGTTTTTGAAACTTCTTCGTCCTCGTTTGGTACCACATTGGGTAAAAATTCGACCAGAGTCACTTCAGTTCCGATGCTTTGGTAGAAATAGGCAAACTCGCTGCCAATAGCTCCTGAACCAACCACAACCATCGATTTAGGCTGCCTGAGCAGAGTCATTGCTTCGCGGTAGCCGATAATTTTTTCGCCGTCCTGTTCCAGATTTGGTAATTCGCGCGAACGTGCTCCGGTAGCCAAAATGATATTCTTTGTCGAGTGGAGTGTCCGTTTTCCCGTTTCGTCGGTTACTTCAACCGAATTTTTATCAATGAGCCGGCCGAAACCATTGAGAATTTCAATTTTATTCTTGGTGAAAAGATATTGTATTCCTTTGCTCATGCCATCAGCTACATCCCTGCTTCGTTTAATCATGGCATCAAAATCGGGTTTTATTTCTCCTGAAATTGAAACGCCATAATCAGCCGCGTGTTTTGCATTTTCGAGTGCCTGTGCACTTTTCAGGAGCGATTTGGTTGGAATACATCCCCAGTTGAGACAAATCCCACCAAGGTTTTCTTTCTCAACAACTCCCACATTCATACCTAATTGCGCGGCCCTGATGGCAGCTACATATCCGCCCGGACCACTTCCTACAACTATTAAATCGTAACTCATAAATGATAGCTTCTTTAGATTGAATTCAAACAGCCTAATAACACCCTGACTCGGTGAAAAGTTTTGCCCGGAGTCAATATTCAGGAGGATATAAAACTGCAAAAGCCGCCCGAAAGCGACTTTTGCCGGAATAACTTTAAGCACTCCAAACTTTAGCTCACTTTAGGCACTTTTAGTTCTAATTCGGGAACAATTCGGCCAGTTTTTTTTCCAATTGTTCGCCCCGTAATCCTTTTGCAAGGATTTTTCCATCCTGATCGAGCAGGAAGGATTGCGGAATAGAATTGACAGCATAAAGACGAGCTGCTGCATTTTGCCAGTATTGTAAGTCTGAAACATGCAACCATTCAAGTTTATCATCTTTTATTGCCTGCAACCATTCTGCCTTACCGCGGTCGAGCGAAACTCCAAGAATTTCAAAGCCTTTGGTACGATATTTCTGGTAAACTTTTACAACATTCGGATTTTCCTGACGGCAAGGTCCGCACCACGAAGCCCAAAAGTCGATCAGTACCACTTTCCCGCGCAGCGATGATAATTGAACGGGTTTGTCTTCGGTATCATTCATGGTAAAATCTGGAGCAATAGTTCCTACCGCGGTTTTTTTCTGTTCCTGAACAATTTTTTTCAGCTTGACGACGTATTCTGAGGTACTTATTTCAGCAGGGAATTTGCTGACAATCGAATCCAACTCAGCGCCTTCAATCTGGGTAGCCAATTGAGCAATGGTGATATAGGCCGAAACAATGGAAGTTGGATGTTCTTTTACGAAATTTTTGCTATAAAATAGGTTGTTATCAATCATAGCCTGGTAGTCAATTTTAGCTTTTTCGGCTTCATTGGTATTTCCGGAGGTCATCGCATTCTGGTATTTTCCCTGAAGCGCCATGACTTCCTTATTCAATTTTTCCATTTCATTGATGTAAATCTGGAAAACATCCTGTGTGGGTGATCCTGTAATTTTTGTGTTCCGGAGGCTGTCTTTATTCGCTTCAATTTTAATACTGGCATTATCCAAAAAGAACTGGGCGATATAATCCTTCTCATTCAAACGAAGAAAGCGAATGTCGGACATGGCAATTTTACCTTTGAACTCGAATTTGCCATCAACAACATCGGCGGTGTCAATATTTTCAGGTTGCCCGTCAACCAATTTTTGCAGGTAAACCTTTCCCGTTTCAACTCCGGCAATTGAACCTTTTATTGAATACTCATCTTTAGCTGTTTGACATGCAAAAACGGCTAAGCCCAGAACTAAAATTGCGAAATAATTTCTCATGATTTTAATTATTTTAGAATTGTTTTTTCATTATTCCTGATTTGATCGTACAGGTCGAGTAAACGCTTTGCCGCCACAAACGACGAAATTTCTTCCTTCAGAACTTTTTTCTCCGACTCTTCCATCAAGACTTTAATCTCTTCATTTTGATAAAAGTTGTTTCGCAGCTGTTCGTTAATCGTTTCGTACATCCAGAATTTGGATTGTTCATTTCTCCGATGCTGAAAGTAATCGTTGCCTTTCACATGATTCAGGTACTCATTAATGGTTTCCCAGATTTCGCTGATTCCTGTTTTTCGATAGGCTGAACAAGTGAGTACTTTTGGTTTCCAGCCAGAGTCGGGTGCCGGAAACAGATGCAAAGCGTTCTGGTACTGAATCCGGGCCAGTCCTGCTTTTTCGATGTTGTTCCCATCCGCTTTGTTAATCGTAATTGTGTCGGCCATTTCCATGATGCCACGTTTTATTCCCTGCAATTCGTCGCCGGCACCGGCCAGCATGAGTAACAGGAAAAAATCGACCATTGAATGTACTGCAGTTTCGCTTTGCCCAACACCAACCGTTTCAATAAAAATATGAGTGAATCCGGCGGCTTCACAAAGTACAATTGTTTCGCGTGTTTTGCGGGCAACTCCACCAAGCGAACCTGCCGACGGGGAAGGGCGGATATAGGCATTGGGATCAATTGAAAGGTCCTCCATCCGCGTTTTGTCACCTAAAATACTTCCTTTGGTGCGTTCACTGCTTGGATCAATGGCAAGCACTGCGAGTTTTTTGCCCTGTGCGGTAATCTGCTTGCCCATGGCTTCGATGAAGGTGCTTTTGCCGACTCCAGGAACTCCTGTAATGCCAATCCGGACTGAATTTCCGGAGAAAGGCAAACATTTGACAATGATTTCCTGCGCAATTTCTTGATGTTGAGGTTTCGAGCTTTCAACCAATGTTACCGCCTGACTTAAAATGGTGATGTCGCCGTTCAGGATACCATCAACATATTGCTGAACCGAAAGTGCACGGTTTTTCTTATGCTTCAGGAATCTTTTGACTGAATCTTCGCTTACCGACGGTAATGCTTCAATGCCTTGATTTACATTTAGTCCGGTATATTCCGGGGCATTCTCAATATGGGAGTGGATATGATCTCCAATCATGGTTCAATAATTTTATGCGAATGTAACGATCAGCCTG
>JBBQMW010000184.1:0-7071 GCA_038329265.1 Bacteroidales bacterium
TAAGTAATGGTTAAAATATAATGTCGTATTTGCTGCCGAAATTATTCAGCACATGCGATAAGCGTTCTTTGAGATTCTGAAAACAGAGGTAGGCATCAAAACTCAGCCAATGATATTTGATTCTACGCCACAAAATTTCGATCAGGTTCAATTCCGGTGAATAAGGAGGTAAGAAGTAAATCAATACATCATTTTCCTTCCATTCTTCGATTTTGGCTTTGAACTTTTTGGATTTGTGAATAGGACAATTATCAAGTATTACAACTGTCTTTTTAACTGTCTGGGCAACAAATCGTTCCATGAATTGGATGAAACTATCAGAATTAAATGTTGTTTCATGCATTTCAAAAAACAAATTATTCTTTCGGCTCATTAATCCTACAACATTAAGAAACTTGCCTTTAGCAGCAGGTAGCAATATCGGATTACTCTTTGTTTGCCATGCATATGGCACATTGGGGGTAAGTCCAAAGTGGCTTTCATCACCAAAGTAAAGATCTATGAATCCGCTATCTTCCAATTGTTTTAAGCTTTCTATTTGTTGTTGTTTGAATTCAAAATCTGATTTGTTCTGCTTGCTTTTTAAAGACAGTCTGGCTCGTTTCCATCTATAGCCCAGTATCTTTTAAAAAATTCTGCAAGGTCTTCTTGCAGATTTTAATATTGTATTCCTTCTCTAAATGAAGTAACACATTTTTTAAATTTCTGCTGTGAAGCTCCAGTTGTTTTGCGATCTCTTCCTCATACCCTTTTAAACGGGTTTTTACGCCTCGGCCGGGTAAAATTGGAAGAGAATCTAACCCACTTACAGCCCAGTCATTGAGCCATCGCTCTATGGTTCTGCGACTTACTCTAAAAACTTTCGATAGATCAGTAATCGTTCGTTTTTGATGGCTTAAAAGCAAGCAGTGGCTACGTTTCCTGGTGCTGTTATCAAGGGCGCTCTTGTAAAGCACTTCAAGTGCTATAATCTCCTCTGTTTTCAGTGTTACATATCTCATAATGAGATAAATGTACAACTATTATTTAACATTACCAAATAAATACGACATTATATTATTCTTATTACTTATGTCATCATTTTATATTTTTATTTCCACAAACACCTGTTTAAAATTGACAGGAGTAATTTCTTATTAAAGAATGAAAAAATTATTTGTACTTTTATTCCTGTGTAACTGTATGTCATTAAATGCAACAAACCGATATGTTGCCAAGACAGGAAACGATAACAATACTGGAACAATCAATTCCCCTTACCTGACTATTCAGAAAGCGGCTGATATGGTTAACCCTGGTGATTCAGTGATTGTAAAGGATGGAACATATTCAAGTACAACTACTATTTTTATTCTTATCAACAGATCCGGAACTGAACAAAACCCTATTGTTTTTAAATCAGAACATAAGTGGGGGGCAGTATTGGATGGTACAAATTATACTTCCGGGTATTGTTTTGAAATAATTCAAGGAGCTTCCAATCTCAAATTTATTGATTTTGAAATCACACATTTTAATAGAGATGCTTTTTTTTGTAATGATGCAGAATATGTAAGTTCCAATATTCTTATTCAAGGAAATAAAATACGTGATATCGGCAGAGTTGTAGATAAGGGAGATAATGCACATAACGCTATTTACATCAGATCCAAAAATCATCATTGGACAATTACAAAAAATCTTATTTACAATATTGGCCGAATAGGCCCGGATGATTATTGGCTTAATCACGATCATGCCATTTATGTGGGTTATGCACCAAATAGAGCAGAGGCAGCACATCACATTAATGTTACCTATAATATTATTTGGGGTTGTAGTGGTCATGCACTAAGCATGGGTTCGGATTATGATCTTTATGCGAATAATATATTCGCATGGTCAAATGAAAATCATCACGAAGGCATCAATCTTTTTGGGGTTCAGTATCCTAAGGTAGGAGCTGGTTTTATAAATACTGATCCGCATACAAAAAATATAACTATTGCGAATAATATATTCTATCAACCATCGGCCAACAGTTCGGGACAACCTCATGTTATTCAGTCATACAGTGAAAGTTATGTTGATTGGTCGGTTAAAAACAACATCGTTTACGGTGGCAGAATGTGGCATCCTGAATTATATAATGCTGCGGCAATTGCAGTCATGGATGGCAACAACTACGGGGTAACTGATTGCGAAAATGGGAACATGGATCCATTGTTTGTATCAGCAATTAAAGCGAATGCACCAAATGTTAATTTTCAGTTAAGGTCAGATAGTCACGCTGTTAATGCAGGTGTCGATGTAGGGTTAAAAACAGATTTTTTAGATAATCCAATCGTCGGACTTCCGGATATAGGTGCATATGAATATTCAAATAAGTGAATGTTATAATTTGCACCATCACTACACCTGCAGACATTATATCTGTTAAATGCAAAGTGGGATTAAAAAAAATTTCGATTTATTCATTGTCAAGGGCATTTTTACTAATCGGATATATCCGGATATATACGTAAATATCCGGATATAAATGGCTAAAATCATATATTGGCTGTATTTTCGTGCATCAAATTTCAATGCGTTATTTGTCTGAGAAGTTTGATACACTGTAATTTTTTTTTTTAATAAAACGCCTAAAAATAACTTTTATGATTGATCGAAAATGTCTTCAATGCTATGAGCAGCTAAGAGGTCGTGCTGATCAGAAATTTTGTAGTGATCAGTGCCGGAGTTCTTACAATAACCAGCAGTATTTTGAGACAAATACGGTGATCAAATCAATCAACCGGATTCTCAAGAAAAACTATTCTATCTTAACATCACTCAAGGCGAATGGGAGAACCACCGCAAACAAGAGCGATCTGCAGAAAAAAGGGTATTGTTTCGATTATTTCACCTATACCTGCCTGACACGGAATAGTCATATCAACTATTTTTGTTATGATCAGGGATACAGGGAACAAGAAGGCAATAGGTTGATCCTGGTCCATCGCGATCTGAAGGATGAGATCGATTCAACCAGGGCCTGAGTTTACTTTAAAAATGGGTTGATTTGTAATCGCGTTATAGATCAAGGTGATTAAAAATTGCCTGACCCATACACCCGAACCAATGGACTGGACAATTTATGCTCCTCCCTTTTTTTTCTTACCCGAACAGATATCTGTGCTTCAGTTTGAACATGAAAAAACCGCCAGAAAATTTCTGTCGGTTTTTGGAATATCTAATAATTTAAAGGATAATTAACGGTTTTTATTTTGGAACCCAATCCAACGGAATTATAATTGTTCGATTGTCTGAAAATTGAAAGAAAATAGATTGAGTAGTAATATCCACACTTTTAAAAGTTGGCATTTCGGCAAAACTATCGTTTATTCTGATCTTTTTTAATACTTTTTTTTTGTTGTGTTTTTACAATGTTCATCCCATGATTTTTTAAATAGTTGATAATTTTCGATAACAATCCGCCTCAATTTTAATAATTCATTTCGAGAAAAACCATTATTGTCAGCTAAAAAAATTTCATCGTTCCCTTTTAACCAATATTTACACTCTTTACGTCCATCGACAATATGAATGTGTATTGGTTCGTTGCAATCATAGCTGGTAAAGAAAAAAAATGATCGACCCAATTTTTCAAAAAGGAATTTCACCATGTGAGGTAATAAGATCCTTTGCCCTGCTAGATACACCCGAACCAACGGCCTGGACAATTTATGCTCCTCCCTTGTTTTTCCCACCCGAAAAGATATCTTTGCTTCAGTTTGAACATGTATTCAACTGGACTGTTTTGATGGTATGAGTAAGAAAGTGATTTTTTGTAATTGCAGCGCCAAAATAATAGGGGCAGACCGGCTGAAGGCTATTTCGGAATATTTGCGGCAAATGGAACATCCGTTTGTAGAGATTTCCGATTTATGCGGCTGTTCGGTTGACCGAAAAAGTGAAACCCGCGACCTGTTTTTGTCGGCCGGCAAAGTGTTGATTATCGCCTGTTATCCGCGGGCGGTCAAACTTATACTCGAAAAATGTGGCATTGACCATCAAAATTTGAAATTTGACTACCTGAATTTCAGGGAATCGAACAATGATCAGCTATTTACCGGGATTAATTTATTTTTTGAAGGGAATACAGAAAAGGGGGCATCTTCTGAACTTCAGGCTAATGCCGAATGGCCCTCCTGGTTTCCATTGGTTGATTATTCGCGCTGCAATTCCTGCGGGCAATGTGCTGATTTTTGTCTCTTTGGTGTTTATCAGAAGCTTGATAATAAAGTAGTTGTCATTAATCCCAGGGGGTGTAAAAATAACTGCCCGGCCTGTGGCCGCATCTGTCCGCAAACGGCGATTGTTTTTCCGAAATACGAACACGCAGGGGCTATTGCGGGTGCAGATACGATCGATGAAATGGCTGAACAACAACGGCAACAACTCGATATTAATACGATACTCGGAAGCAATATTTATCAGGCGCTCGAAATGCGGAAAGCGAAACGTCAGTCAATTATTCGTTCAACAGCCATGCAGCAGGCGATTGCTGAAAGAGAAAAGGCACTTGCCGAAAAGAGTTCTAAATAATAGAAAACTGACGATGTCAATACTGCGCAATTTTTTACGATCGGATCGTAAATGTAGGTGGAAATTTGTATATAATCTTGGATGGAAAGGAATTAAGGGATTTAATAAATTTCAGAAAAGAAAGAAACGCGGCGAAATTTTTCCCGCTTTTCAGTTTATATCGGTCACCAACGACTGTAACCTGGCTTGTCAGGGTTGTTGGGTGACGAAAGGGGAGAAGAGCGCAAGTCTCGATTTGGAAGCCATCAACAAGATCATTACAGACAGCAAAAAACAAGGGAGTTATTTTTTTGGAATTCTGGGTGGTGAGCCATTGATGTATAAAGCGTTATTTAATCTTTTCAGGGCACATCCCGACTGTTATTTCCAGTTATTTACAAACGGCACCTTGCTTACGGATAAGGTTGCTGCAGAATTAAGAGAGATGGCAAATGTAACGCCGCTGATCAGCCTCGAAGGGAATGAACAGGTAGCGGATATCCGGAGAGGAAGCAGCCATGTTTACAGCCGTACGTTAAAAGCCATTGAAACTGCCACCTCGAATCGTCTGATCACAGGTGTAGCCATAAGTGTTTGTAAATCAAATATTGAAATGGCTTTATCCGAAGAGTTTATTGCAATGCTTCACCAATACGGAGTGGTCTATCTTTGGTATTACATCTATCGTCCATCAGGCGAAAATCCTCATTATGAACTGGCGCTTTCATCTGAAGAAATTTTGCGTTTGCGTAACTTTTTAGTCGATGGCAGAACCAAATATCCCATTGTGCTGATTGATTCGTACTGGGGCGCAGATGGTGAACCATTCTGTCCGGCAGCCGAAGGATTGAGCCATCATATCAACCCGGAAGGAAATATTGAGCCTTGTCCCGTGATCCAATTCTCGTGCGACAATATCAGCAATGGTGATTTAAAAGATGTTTACGAAAATTCTACATTTATAAAAGATTTCAAAACAGATATTAATAAGCAGACGAGAGGTTGTATTCTGATGGAAAACCCGGCCTGGCTTGCTAAATTTGCAACTGAGCACCAGGCATTAAATACATCGAACCGACCCGGCTTACCAGACCAGCTGGCTAATGGATGTGCTGTTTGCAGTCATGGCACCAGTCCTGTAATCCCCGAAAAAAACTGGATCTACCGGATGGCTAAAAGAAGGGCTTTCTTTGGTTTAGGCGCTTACGGATAAAATTAAAACTATGGTATCAAAAATATTTCAATCATTAGTTACTCTCGATGTTCCGGGGGAAAAAGATAAACGTACTCAAATAAGGGCTACGGTTGAATCCTGGTTTCTCGAAAATCAGGTGATGCCGCCAATCAGTTACGATGCATTAAACGGATTTGCAAGTATGCTGATCGAAGCTGAAAAGTGGGATGAACGGTATCGTGCCTTTATTATGGTGTGCTGTGGCAATGCAGTGTGGCGTTCCGTTGTCGGCGCCACTCCTTATAACCGTCGTATTTTCCTGCTTCCGCAATGCCTCCGCAATGTCACGCACTGCAAGGCCCAACAAGATGAGCTGGGATTATTGTGCAGTGAATGTGGTAGTTGTAGTATTTCAGGCTTTTTGCGCGAAGCGGAGAACCTGGGATATGTCGCTTTGGTTACTGAAGGGACAACGATCACCACACGCCTTATTGAGAGTGGAAAAGTGGATGCAGTGATCGGCGTTGGCTGCATGGAGGTTCTGCAAAAAATGTTTGCCTCCGTAAGTAAATATTCTATCCCAAGTATCGGAATTCCACTGATCACCTGTGGTTGTGTCGATACAACGGCAGATTCCGATTGGATCAAGCAGGAGATCTATAATTACAGCGAAGATCCTTCGATCAGGTTGCTTAATCTCAATTATCTGAAAAACAAGACTTCTTCAATTTTTGGCGAAGAGCAATTGATCCGGATATTGGGTACCGCTGAAAATAAAACGGAGATCATCGCCTTTGAATCGCTCCTCTCGGGTGGTCAGCGTTTACGACCGTTCCTCGCGGTTTTAGCCTACGAGGCATTTATCGGTGAGCCCGATCCGGTTATCTTAAATATGTTGGCTTTATCGGTGGAATGTTTTCACAAAGCCTCGCTTATCCATGACGACATTGAAGACAATGACGATACAAGGTACGGAAAAGAGACCATTCATGCCCGGTATGGGATTCCTATTGCAATCAATACGGGTGATTACCTGATTGGCGAGGGATACCGCCTGATTTCGGAAAGTACCCTTCCTGCTGAAACGATTAAAGAGGCTATAAAAATCATATCACGCGGTCACCGGAGTCTGACCGTCGGGCAGGGGGCTGAATTGATGTCCATCCGCTCAAAAGAGATCCTCCCTTTGAAGGATATGCTCGAACTATTCGACAATAAGACATCTGCCGCTTTCAGGGTGTCATTTTTGCTTGGCGCGACGGTCGGTGGCGCCTCTGTCGAAACGATCAAAGTATTGGAGCGTTTTAGTCATTCTATTGGCATAGGGTACCAAATAAAAGATGATTTGTCTG
>JBBQMW010000185.1:0-6795 GCA_038329265.1 Bacteroidales bacterium
TCCAGATCGGTTTTCCATTTTGGGGAAGGATAAATTCGTTGCTACCACCGCCAATATCCAGAATGATTGAATGATCTTCTACTTCACCAAATGCAAGCTTTACACCTTTAAATATTAAATTAGCTTCCTGTTCTCCGGAAATAATTTGCAATTTGATTCCTGTACTTTTTTCAAGTTCCACCTGAAACCAGGCACGATTTTTTGCATCACGGATAGCAGAGGTTGCCAGAACAATAGTTTCTGAAACATCATATTTGGCAATTCTTTCCTGGTGATTCCCGATTGCTTTAATGGCGCGCAGAAATCCATCTTCAGTTAAAAGGTCTTTATGAATGCCTCCTTTTCCTAATTTTACCACTTCTTTTCCCTGAAAAAGAATCTGGTAAGCTTTGTCATGAAAAGATGCTATCAGAAGGTTACAGGTATTTGTGCCAAGATCTATAATTGCCAGAGTTCTTGTCATATCAACCCTTTTTTTGACAGGTTAGGATCAAAGGCAAACTATTTTCTATTAAGGATTCCCGATTGAAGCTTCCAAAGAATTCGATGGAAGAGAAGCCTGCTTTTTCCAGAAATTCATGAAGTCGGTCTTTCCGGATGCCATATAATTTTACCGAGTTCTCAATTTTCTGACCATTTGCCTTGACTTTCAGCTTGGTTTTAAAGTCAATTAAATCAGAGGTTTGATTGAATTCGTAATTCCGTTCAAACCGAATTTCTTCATTTTCTATGATTGGAAGCGATTTGATTTGATCATCAAAAACATACTGATAGTTAAGTATTTGAATGGTTAATTTGCCTTCAGGAGCGAGTAACCTGTATGCAGCCTGAATGAATTGCCGGATATCCTCATCACACAATAAATGAACAAGTGTGTTCCCGAAACAAATTACACTATCGAAATACGATTCGGAATAATGCTGGTCAATCAATCGCATGTCCAATTGTTCGAAAACCGGAAACATGGCATCATCCCGTTTGATATTTTGCGCGATTTCAATCATCTGAGCATCAAAATCGAATGCCCAGGTTGGGAACCCAAAATGAGTCAAAGCAAACGATAAATCACCAGTCGCGCATCCAACGTCTAAAATCCGGGCACCAATGTATGGAAGTACATGCCGCAGAAAGTCAATTTGCACAGGATTAAATGGGAAAATGTGTTGGTAGTATTTGGCGATGCTGGTGTAGAAATTGGAGGACATAAATGCTAATATTTAATAATGGGTAAAGAGTCATTTGCCATAAGGAAAAGTAAAAAGAAAATAGGAAAAGGAAAAAAGTGGAAAAGCTAAGAATGATTAGTTTTCTTATTTCTCATTCCTTTTTCCTCTTTTCTATTTCGGATATTCAATGCGGATATGGTAAATACTGACCAACTTTTCAAGCAAAGTGCTTTTCAGGATTGTAATTTCACGCAAGGTCAGATCGGCATCAATCAGCTGGTTCGACTTTATTTTTTGTTCAACCAAACTTTCAATCATTTCACTAAAAGAGGCCGCCGTTTTTTCCTTTAAACTATGTGCTGTAGCTTCAACACCATCTGTCAGCATCAATACGGCCATTTCCTTGTTATGTGGCAACGGTCCGGGATAGGAAAATAGGTTTGTATCAACCTCCACACCAGGATTTTCAATTTGATACTTCTTATAAAAATAGTTGGACTGTGTGGTGCCGTGGTGCGTGGTGATGAATGAAATCAGGATTTCGGGTAATTTGTATTTTCGGGCAAGCTGAACGCCGTTTGTTACATGATCAATAATTATTGAAGCACTCTTCAGATAGTCGAGACTATCGTGCGGATTCATACCAACAACTTGATTTTCAATAAAATAGTCTGACTTGTACATTTTCCCAATATCGTGATACAATGCTCCTGCATACACCAGAAACGGGTTTCCGCCAATACGCTGAATAACTGCCTCAGCAAGGTTTGCCACCTGAAGTGAATGTTGAAAAGTTCCGGGAGCTTCTTCGGCGAGTTTCCGAAGTAAAGGCTGATTGGTATTCGAAAGTTCGATTAGGGTGACATCAGAAACAAAACCGAAAATCTTCTCGAAAATATAGATGAGCGGATAAGTAATAAAAATGAATAAACTACTGAATCCAAACCATTGAATGTTTTTCCAATCGATGGTTTCGAGACTTCCTTCCTGAACTAAGGCCATTGCTGTATATACCACTGAATAAGCTATGAAAACGGAGAGTGCTGAAACAACCAGATGTGATCGTTTATGTAGTTTATTTAAGCTAAAAACGGCGATTATTCCGGCAATCATTTGTAGTATAATGTATTCGTAACTATTGGGTGCAAAATATCCAATGATCAATGTTGTAACCATGAGCGAAAAAATCGCAGTGCGCGAATCGAAAAAGATCCTGACCAAAATCGGCAGAATGGCCATCGGAACGATATAAATGCTGACCGATTTCATAGTGGTAGCAATTCCAGCCAAAAAAATCATTAAAACAATCATCGATATGATGAATGACAAGTTTCTTTTATGGTCGAAGAGCTCCCGACGGTAAAACAACAAATATAGAAACATCAAAAAAATGAGTGCAGAGATAATAACAAGTCGACCAGCTATAACCAGAAAATATTCCATGTTATCGCCGCGCTTGGTTTCATAGGCTTGTTTGAGTGATTCCAAAATCAGAAATTTTTCCTGACCAACCAGATCACCCTGGAAAATAATCCGTTCGCCAGCCTGTACCATACCTTTCGTTGTTGAAAGTTTATCTAAAAGTTGTTTCTTTTCATTTTGGTTAATCTTTTCGTCGTAGTATAAATTTTCGGTCACAAAATCACTCAGATTAATTTTTTGACTGATTTCAGGATAAAGATTGCCTGATATTTTTCGAATGGTGTCGCTGAAATCCTGATAGGCCGCTTTAATCGAATGCAGATTGGAAATTGTTATCCGGTCGGCTTTTTTACCCCTGATTTGCATGATTTCTATCTTGCCTTCCAGTTCTTTATAAGAATTAATTGCCTGTGGAAGAATTCCTATTTGATAAATATTCCGCAGTATATCAGGTAGAATCTGTATGTTTTCTATTGATTTGAGTGTAGGATTCGATTCTTTTAGTTTGGAAAGCGCAATTGTAAATTCCCCGACTTTGGAAGTTCCAATCAGTGTATCTAAGGTAAAATATGGGATGTAAGTTTTTAAGGTTGAATCATTTTCTATGTTTTGTTCAGCATCAGTTTTCAGAATTGCAAAATTGAAAGGCGCAATCAATGTTTCGTGTCGCCAAGGGCTTCCTTTTTGAAATTCATATTTGAAGCGACTTTCTCCCGGGAATACCAGAAAAATCAACCCAATACCAGCAAAAAAAACCATTGCCAAATAAAAGAGATGATAGGATTTATTGAGTTGGGTTAATAACTTTTTCATAAATATCGTGTTTTGAAAACCTCTGCAATTTAGAAAGTAACTGTGAAGTTTTATCTTTGGTAAAATAAAAATAGTAAAATCTTCGAAGTTACGAGCAGATGAAGCAATTAACCACAAAAATTGATTGCTGATCATGTAAATTTCTTCGATAATTTCATCGAATATGAACTACGGCATTTCGGGTTTAAGCATTATTCCTGTGCGCAGGGAGCCTTCGGAACAAAGTGAAATGATTACCCAAATCCTCTATGGCGAGCATTTCGTGGTGTATGAAATCATGCTTGGATGGGCACGTATAAAACTAGCATTTGATGGTTATGAAGGTTGGGTTGACCTGAAAATGATTACTCCACTGCTTGAAAAAACGTATCAAAAAATCGACCATTCGCCTTTTGCTGTTACAACTGACATTTTTAACATTGTTCCGGCAAACGACAAGCAAACCATGATGATTGTGGCCGGAAGTACACTTCCTTGCTGGAGGCCATATCTGAAAGAATTTTCAATTCAACAAGAAGTATTTAAGCATACCGGAAATTTTACGTACAATAAACCGGCGAATGTCCGAAAAGTCATGATTGATCAGGCTTTGAAATATTTTAATGCGCCCTATTTGTGGGGTGGTCGTTCGCCGTTGGGAATCGACTGCTCGGGTTTGACCCAGATCATCTATAAAATGGTTGGATATGCCATTCCACGCGATGCCAGTCAGCAGGTGTATTGCGGAAAAGCACTGAGTTTTGTTGAAGAAACCAAGCCTGGTGATCTTGCTTTTTTTGATAATGATGAAGGACGGATTGTGCATGTTGGTATTGTCTGGGAGAAGAATAAAATCATACACGCATCAGGCAAAGTACGTATCGATAATGTGGATCAATTCGGTATTTACAACATTGAATCCAAACGATACACGCATCAGATGAGGGTGATGAAGCGGATCATAAAAGATTAAAATTAAACAGGGTTATTCGTTATTAGAAATGAGGAAAGAGAAATAAGGAAAAGCCGATCGAGTCAATTTGCTGATTTATCATTTTCCAATGAACCAATAATTGTTTTTTACGATGTACACTTATCAATATCCCCGTCCTGCCGTTACGGTTGATGCAATTTTAATAAGTAAACAAAACTCCGTTCTGCTTATAGAACGAGGTCGCGAACCCTTTCAAGGAACGTGGGCTCTACCGGGTGGATTTATTGAAATGCACGAAGAGTTAGAGGCTGCATGTTGCCGGGAGTTGGAAGAGGAAACAGGAATCAGGTTAAAGGAAATTAAACAGTACCGAGCTTATGGTGGAGTATATCGCGATCCGCGTCACCGAACTATTTCTGTAATTTTTTATGCTTTTACAAAAACAGAATTGCTTGCCAAAGCCGGCGATGATGCCGCTAAGGTACAATGGTTTCCGTTAGACAAGCTACCTGAAATGGCTTTTGATCATCGTTTGATTTTGGATGAGTTTAAGTTAGGAGTTTTGGGTTTCTGATTTTGATTTATGTCTTTATTGTATCAAAAAAAGACCCTGTAAATCAAATGATTACAAGGTCTTTTTTGTATGCCAACCTAAAAGTTGGTTATTCGTCTTCTATTTATGAAACCGCTGCTCTGGCCATTATAAATTCTTTTTGTACATTTTTTTCTTCCACTAGCTCAACTTCCTCTCTTGAAATATTTGCATAAAGATTGCAATTTAGAGAATCAATGCGGATTAATAATCTGCTTTGTCCTGATACATTAATCACTTCTCCTACTATTCCTTGAAGTGATCCATGCAAAACTTCAACTGAAGCACCTTTTTGAATTTTTTCATAGGAAACTGTAACTTCATGTTCGCTTTGGTTTAGAAAGGTTTTAATACTATTTATTTGAGATTCAGGAATTGCTTGAGCTTTCCCTCCAAAACTAACATAGCAAACAACTCCAGCTGTATTCAAAGCAGTAAAAAACTCCTTATAACTTACCTTTACAAAAAGATAACATCTAAACAATGGTTCCTCAGTAAATTTTTTACGATCGCTCCAAACTTTTTGCACCTTTCTGGTTGGTAAATAACACTCGATATTATTATCCTTCAAATTGTTGAACAGCTTCCGTTCAGCATTTGCTCTGGTATAAATTGCATACCATTGATAGTTTGGTTTCTCTAGTGACATGTGCGTAAGTATTAAATTTATTTACTGAAATTCTAATTTTCCTAAAAAAAATTCTAATTAGATCTAGAAAAATTTCAACACCTAAAAACTAAATCTTTTTCATGTTATAAATTTAGGTGCTTGTGACAAGAAAATCAATACGTAATTTCCGACACTCTTCCAGAAAAAATTAATTTGTCATATGTTGTGTGTATTTGCTTATAAACATCAATATATCAATATATTAAATTGATATATTGAATAGACATACACATAAAAGTAAATTGCAATGATATTAAAATTACTAAAAAAGTATGCACGTTTGACTAAGGGTGAATTTTATTTTCCATAAAACGCGTATCATTCTAGAATTCTAAAAATGAAGAATGAATTATATTTCTTTTTCGAATTCAAATGTATTTTATTTGCTTTTTGGTTCTTACCTTTCCTTTTCGAGTTTACCTCTAAGCAGAAGGTTTTCTAAACTTAAATCAGCAAACATTCGCTTTAATCTGTCATTTTCATCTTCCAATTCATTTATTCTTCGGATTTCCGAAATATTCATACCACCATATTTAATCCTCCAATTGTAAATTGTGGCTTGACTAATTCCATACTTCTTAATAATATTGGAAATGGGAACTCCAGATTCATTCTCTTGAAGAATTCGATAAATTTGTGGTTCTGCAAATCTTTTTTTTGTCATGTCAAGTTGAATAATTTACGGGTTGTAATGTTATGAATTCTTAAAAGAATAACTTTTTGAATTTTACTTTCTGCTCAAATGGGTTATATTTCTATATTGAACTAAATTTTCAATAGAATTCTGGAAAGATTTGATTTTTTGTTTCAAATCCTGAATTCATTTGATGCAATAAAACTAATTCTTGAGAAGTTATTTTTGAGGATGAAAATGATTTGTAATACATAGTAAATCCTATTGTTACCCACATCTTATGCGTTATAACAACACTATTGTAGAATAATAAAAAAATGATGAAAAATTAAAAGATCCATTTTTTTAGTTTGATTCTTTTAATTGAAATTATTTCTAATTTCTTTGTGCAATGATAAAAAATAAAGTCTTAAAATCCAAATCTTTTCCCTTCAATTTATCTTTCGTAGATTCAAGTCACAAATGCGACAAATCAATTCAAAGCTGCAAAAAATATCTTAGAAGGGGTTTGAAACTTCAACTTTTCTCTTGGCCTTCGATTTATCTTATTCTGCACCAATTTGATATATGCGCTATCATACAAAT
>JBBQMW010000186.1:0-6774 GCA_038329265.1 Bacteroidales bacterium
TGAGTGTGCTTTAAACTTCGTTGTTATTCTAACATCGATTGAAGTACCAGCGAATGAGAAATTGGTGAAGGATGCAGCTTTCTGAGGCCTGCGTTCGGTTCCCGTAGAATTTGAAGCGTAATTATCTGATTTATAAACAAAGCAGGTAGTGTAAGCGGTATCACCACTTTTTTTAACCTCAACGGTGTAATCATCAGATTGTTTGAGGTGCATTACAGTACTCAAATCACCGGGGCTTGGAGGTACTACAAGCGTTTGAGCTTGTAATTGCCAAGAAAATGATGACAGGAAGATCAAAACAGTGATCAGTCTTACACGTTTGTGTAGTAAAGGCGATGTAAACTTTTTCATAACATAAAATTATATTAGGATGGCCTTATCCGGTTATTTTTTTCGGTAACCCTTTTACAAGCACCGGTTTCTTTTCGTTCGATTTGGGAATAAAAATATCATCAGGAGTCAGTGCGCACTCTTCTATCATTTTAAGACCAATATTCCAGCCGACCCAGTTCGTTTCCGGTATTGTTTGTTCCAAAACTAAACTTGACCCCCGTTTTTTTAGCCAGTTTTATCATTTCTGCGTTTGGAGTTTTATACCTTGCATTGATTTCAAGTGCAATGTTATTTGCTGCTAATACTTTAATTACACGCTCCATTCGTTCTTTTGTCCAGAGTTGTTCGTATTCAGGCATTAAACTTGCGGGAAGAACTGTTGGATTTACATAAATGTCCACGGGCTCCTGTGCCATAATGGCTTCAATTTTACCTACCAATTGTTCCATGAATTGTTCTTTGTCGTCAACCCAAACTTCATCGGGAAGCCAAATTCTGTTTCGACGGCCTTTGTAATCAGTAAAGGTCATTGCATCAGTAAAAACATAGTCGAATTTAGCTACAGCTTCAGGTGAAAAAAGAGTTATCCACTCACGTCCTTCTGCCTGCATTCCACGGAAAATAGGTTGACCTTTTACTGTATCCATATAAGCAGCCAATGAAGTATCATTGGTTACCGGAAAACGAAGACCGCAGTTTGGAGCAACGCCATAGTTGATGCCCAGCTTTAGGGAGTTTCCCTTTACTTGATCAAGTGTCAAACCTCCTTTTAAATGAACATGATAATCCACAAGCGGGAAACCTTTATCCATGAGTTTGGTAACGGTGACATCCCAGGCTTCGTCGACTATTAAAGGAAGTTTTTTATCATCGGGCAAACGTCGTACTTTGATCGATTTATACAAGGCTGTACTCTTCTCGTCATGGGCTTGCAGAGCAAATAAGCCTATGTCTATAACTCTTCCTTTACGAGCTTCGCTCCTCCAGGGATTTTCAGGTTGTATATAATCAACTACTTTTAAATCATTTACAAATACTTCAACATGGTTTTCAATAACTTTTACCCGCATTGTAAACCATTCATTGTCATTTGCTACAGGATAATAAACATTTCGAATTCCATAGAGACTACCTGTTCTTTTGGTTTCGCGATAATTGCCAACACCTGCATAGGTATTATTTACCTGTACTTCATAGCCTTTTCCCAACCAGCCTTTTTCCTGACTGGCACTATGAAAGAAAATGCCGGAGTTTGCATTTGGTGCAGTTTTGATTTCGGCAATCAACTCAAAATTTTTGTAAGGCTCGCCAGCCGTGTAAAACAGATGTCCTCTGGCTCCGGAACAAACAAGGAGTCCATTTTCTATCTTAAAACTCGATGGATTTTCGTTGGCTTTCCAACCAGAAAGATCTTTGCCATTAAATAGCTGTAGCCATTCGCTTTGTTGTGCCTTGATGGATGAAAACGTTGCAAAAAATAGTGCAATTCCAATAATGTAGTGTTTCATAAACTGTGATTTTTTGATTTTATTATTCTATTATACCGGATGATTCCTGTGTTAAACTATTGGTTGTTAATACACTTATACTTTCGGGTAGAAGTACTATATTTTTCAGCATCCCTAAATTTTTATAAATTTTTTGGGGATTAAGCTTGAAATCATGGTCTTTCACAAGAGATTCGGTTACCTGATAAAAACTAAAGGCTTGTTTTTTAGCAACATTAAGCATCGAAATATCAATTTTAACATGCTCATTTCGGTTATTTACCATCAAAACCGACAAATTACCATCCCGGTTTTTAAAGGAAGTAATCACCCGGATGATCGGCTCCAAAGCCGAGATCCATGTTTCCAATTTCAGAAATAAAGAATGGCTTATTCTTTGAAGCCGCATATTTCACCCAATCGGCAACGATTTGTTCACCGCCTTTTCTTGTGTAAATACCGAAATAAGAGTGAATATCAAATGCCCCAATGTATTTCTCAAATTCCATCTTTTCCGGTTCACAAGCAGGCAAGCTCACCCAATCGGGTCCTGAAATTGGGATTTGAATGTTTTCTGATTTGAATGTTTCGTTCAGCTTTTTCCATGCATCTGTGATGGTCGGACCAACATTGCTTCCGGCAGTCCACCAATATCCCCAGGGACCTCCAGGAGGTTCGTTCACCATACAGAAATACTTAATGCAAGTGTATTTACGGGTTTCGGTGAGGTATTTCAGAAGTGTGGCAATTCCGTTGGCAAAATCATCCACCGATTTTGGCGAACTAATCAACGGATGGACACCGCTGTGCGAATTCCAGTCCACCTGACTCCACATTTGTTGCAGAAAGACATCGGCATGATTGGCTTCGCACCAATCGAGGATGCGGTAAAGCGCTTGCATCTCATCGTTGTCCCAATCAAATTTATTTCTTTCTGGCTCATACATGTGCATGGCCAATTCAACACGCACAAAGTTAAAGCCCAACCATCCGGCATGTTTGTAAAGCTGATTCCAGGCAGCGGTATCGCTCAATGGCGGATTACCAGCATATGCACTTCCGCGTGGATTTTTAAATCGTGCCGGATAATCGTATTTCGAATTATCAAATGGCATTTCGTGAATAAGTGCGTGCCACGAAGCACCAATTCCACCTTTCATTTGGTGGGTTATATTTTGGGCATCCACCTGCAGTTCGATGTGTTTTTCGGTTTGTGACATAACCACAAGATTTAGTAAAAACAGCAGGGTTGCGATACAAAAAGTCTGATATTTTATCACTTTTATCATGCTTTACAAATTTAATTTCCATTGATTGGGCTCCTTTTCAGACACGTGAATATCGAGCGTTTGTGTGGTTCCATCGGGTTTGGTGATTCCGATCTTATATTTTCCGTAGAAACCACGAAATGCCACCTGCCCGTTCTTATCAGATTTCAGTTGTACATTTTTTGTCATCCAATCTTCTTTAATCAATTTCAGCAGCCTGTTATAAACCGGTTTCGGGTTGTATTCTTCATCCAATAAACCTCCTCCCTTCAGCCAGATACTTTTATCTGACAATCCCCACCAGGTTATTGAGGCAACAGATGGATATCCGAAAGCAAGTGTATAAAACTGTTCGGCAAATTCGGCTTGTGCATCCTCTGTCCATTTTCCGGTTCGCCAGCCGGTAATGTCTTTGCCCGATGATTGCGGAATAAATTCAGTAATATGGATGGGCAGGTTAAATTCTTTGTACAGGTCAAATGTTTTGTACATTTCGACGGGCGAAAACCACATTTCGCGGGGTTCGTGTGCCTGGATTCCAATTCCGCCAATAGGGGTGTTTCTTCTTTTCAACTCCTTGAGCAACTGGTAAAAACGGTCGCGAACATCAGGAATTGCTAGTGTGAAATACTCGTTCAGGATATAATTGCCTTCCGGGTTTGCGGCATAAGCCCATTTGTAGGCTTGTTCTACCCAGGGTGCAATCTGTTCTATAGTTACCCCTTTGACATTGTACCTCAAATCGTTGTTGTTTTCTTTGTCTTTCATGGCCACATCCCACGGAACTGTATTAACAGCTTCATTTACAACATCCCATACATTAATGTTACCTTTATAGCCGATCACATTATTGTAGACCCGTGCTTTTAATAATTCAGTAGCTGTTTGTTCGGGAAGCCCGAGCAACCATTTTGGTGTCCCTGCTGGACTAGTCCAGGCAAGGGGATGCCCTTTACAAGTAATTCCATTTTCAAGGCACCATTCCATTGCGGTCTGATTCTTTTGCCATTCAGGATTTCCGGCCGATTTTTCGTATCCATCCCAATAAAATGGGAGAACAGCAAAATTGTATAATGCTTTAAATCTCGCTTTGAATTCATCAACTTTGTTGGGTTCTTTCGGTGCAAAACGTGCAATTTCAAATACCAGGTTTCCAAACAAAAAATCCTGCGAAACCTGATTGATCTCAACCTGAATATTTTTTACCGGGGTTCCGCCGGCATCTACAAAAACCACAGAAACATCACCTTTTCGGTATTGCTCTATGTTTTTTCTTGCCTTTTCGAGGTATTCTTTTTCAACAATAGCTTTTTCGGACGTTAAAACATCAGTTTGTTTAGAAGAAGCTTTTATCTCTTCCTGAACCGTTTTCCCGGTTGGTTGCCCAAAAATGGTTACTGCACTGAAAAGCATAAAACAAACAAGTGCACCAATTCTGAATTTGATTTTTGTCGTTGCCATAACTATAATTTATTAATTAAGCGAACTGATTTCAAATAATTCGCCTCCATACATTTCAGTAATATTTACTTCTATTCCGGTAGTTTTCAATTCTTCACCGGTTTTTCGTGCAATTTCTTTCCCGTCAATAGTTTTAACCGAATAGGTTTTCCCCGGATCGAGATAATTTACGGCAATAGTCCTTTTAGTTTCTAAAGCTCCATTCCGGAATATTCCGATAATACCACCTGATTTTGTATCTGTATTCATGCGCTGAAACCCATCCCACATACCTTCTTTTGGCTCGCCAAAACCTTTCAAATCCTGGCGGTACGACATGATATCGTATTTTTTAGCCATCAGCTGTAGCCAATCGGCATAAACGCGGTAAGTTTTAAGATCGGAGTCAGACAATTTCCGTGGGTCGCCAAGCATAATCGGCAATGCGCCTGCAAGAGATTTGATGTGCATTTGCCAACCTTTATCGTCCATTTTGGGGTTTCCAATAACCAAAGCGGTAGCCGGAATGGCAGGTGAACGCCACCATGCCATATTTCTTATTCGTACATCGCCCTTTTGATCGGGTTGGCTAAAGTTCGACAGCCAGTTTCCTTCGGCATGTTTTAGCATTGCATAATCAATTAACTGCAAGCCGCCCATAGTTTCGAATGTACAATCGATAAAAAGGGCAGGTGTTGTCTTATGCAGGTCATCAAAAAGTTGCCACATAGGTTCGTAATTCGAATACAACGATTCGGCATGGTCTTTATGTCCTTTATGATTAGTGGCATAGCATCCCGACTCGGTAATATCAAAACGATAAGGGCTTGTTACAACTGAAAAATCGAGTTTCATGTATTCAAGACCGAATTCCTTCACAAGTTTATTAAGGACTCCTTTAATATAATCGTACCATCCTGTTCCGAAACAGGCGGTGTATTTGTCAGGATCGTCGATAACAAGCGAAATAGGCTTTCCGTTTTTGTCTTTTACAAACCACTCGGGATGTTGAGCATATACTTTACTATCGGGCGCTGCCGTACCAATGCTTACCCACAACCCTGGCTTCATACCCAGCGATTTAATGTAATCCATTACAGGTTTTAATCCATTTGGAAATTTGGTTTTATCAATGCCCCAGTCGCCATAACTATCCTGCCAGCCATCGTCGATCACAAATTCTTTCATGCCTGCAGCGGCAGTGGCTTTGGCTAGTTCCATAATCAATTTTTCGTTGATTTTTTTTGTAAACGGCTCCCATGTATTATACACGAATATTGGTTTTTCTTTTAGTTCCGAAAGGCGAATACCCATGTGCTTACGGACAAAATCGGGAACATCTGTATTCAGAATTTCATCAACATCTTTATGGTTGTTGTACACCATAGTGAATACCTGTGGTGTTTCGAACGATTCGCCGGGGTTTATCCACTTCCGAAACGGGAAACGAGCCTCTTTATGTGTTAGTCCTGAACAAATTTCAGGTGCATCCCAAAATACCGAAGTTCGTTTCATTACTCCGGAAGCTTCATTCCCGATCACGATTCCAGAAGCCCAATCCATGTTGTGGACAATGACCAGCGCATCCTGCATATTTCCTTCGTAAGGTCCAATCGATTTTCGCCGTCCATAATCGCTGTAAATCCAACTAAAAGTGGTGGCATAATAGCCGGTGACATTGAATTTTTCCACATCAACTGACTCCAATGAAATTTCGTCAGTAGTAAGATTTTTTACCACCAAACTTTTCCGTATTACCGGCAAATCAGGGTACATCAGATATTTCAAGGTAAGTTGGAGCTTCTTATCGCTACTGATAAGGGTTACAGCAGCGCCATCGCCTTGAAGTGAATCGGAAATCAACTTAACATAAACCAAGCTCCATTCGCTTTTTCCCGAATAAGAAACCTCATTTATCTCGAACTGGAAATCGGTATTTGAAGACGTGAAGTATTTAAACTCTCCAACAACTGGTTTGTAAGAAGTAGTAATTAAATTACCCGTTTCGGCCGGAAGTTTGATTGTTCGTTGCACTAATCCGTTGTTCAGGGTCAGTTCGGTTTTGGTCCATTTGGCAAAGGGTTCGGCAAAAACCGAAGTTATACCCGTAAATAACAAAATAATTAAGCAAATTATTGATTTCATTGGTTGTTTATTTGTTTATTGTTACGACTTTTCAACTCTTTTAATAACGACTGGCTGAATTTTACGATCAGCAGCGATGCTAAGCAGAATGCCCTTGAGCA
>JBBQMW010000187.1:0-6709 GCA_038329265.1 Bacteroidales bacterium
GATCCTACCGAGACTCGAACTCGGATCATAAGAACCGGAATCTTACATTCTATCCATTGAACTATAGGACCGTCGTTATTTTTAGCGAGCACAAAAATAATAAATCCTGAATTGAATTACCCGATTTGACTAAAAAACTCAGAAATCAGTCTGTGTTTTTATCAACACTTATGTAAGTAGTTGTTAGTTAGGCTTATGGATGAATTGTGGCTGTTGATAATTATCTGTTGTATTCATCGGGTGGAAACAGATTTGTACTACTTTTGAAGAAATTTATCCACCACATGATTTCTGAAGAACTTTTAAAAGAATGCCGTCTCGAGTTTGAAGCCTTTTTTCAGGCATTAGTTGTCGGTTTGTCCGAGAATAAAAAAAGAGTTGACGATGTGCGTGCGCATTCGTTGCGTGTAATTAGTAACTCGAATCTATTATCGAAAGTAGTTTTGCAAAACCTAGAAGATCACCGAATTGCTGAAGTGATTGCGCTGTTTCATGATTTGGGAAGAGCCTCATTGATTGCACAGGGGACCGAATCGCCTACCAATATTCAGCGAGATCATGCCATGTTATCAGCCAAGCTGATGCAGCAAATGGATTTTTATTCAAAGATATCGGTCGATATTCAACTCATTCTTCAGAAATCGATTGAAAACCACAATAAGCTGAAATTGCCGAAACTGGACAGTGAACAGCAAACACTTTTTGCTCGTTTGCTTCGCGATGCTGACAAATTGGACATTTTCGATTCGTCGTACCGGTTTTTTAAGGAACGATTAGGTATTCAGCCGATTATGACCTTCGATTTAGTCAATAGTGCTGAGGTGTCGGAGAAAATTATTAAAAGTATTCTGGCCGGAAAAACGGCTGCTGTTGAAGACATGAAAACCATGAATGACTATAAGTTATTGCTCATTTCTATGGCTTTCGACCTGAATTTCAAATCTTCATTCCGACTATTAAGCGAAAAGCAATACATTCAGAAAATCTATGAGACTTTGCCGAAACGGGATATGATTATTGATGCTTACCGGGGCATCAAACTCTTTGTCGAGAATAAGTTTGTATCCTGAAACTTAAACTTCTGAATAATTGGCAATGAGCAAACAATTGGTTTGTATCTGCAATATGGTTCTCGAAAAGGAAATCCTTGAAGCTCTTGGGAAAGGTGCACGAACAAGCTCTGATATTCAAAAATTGACACGTGCCGGAACAAGCTGCGGAAGATGTTTACCCACAATCGATGCGATGGTTGAAGAACATCTGGAAAATCTTCCTCATGATCCTCAAAGGCAAATCGATTTTGAAGAATGGAAGAACACCAGAAAGAAGGATTAAAATTCTAACTCCTTCAGAAAACAAATATTTTTAACTGATTTAATATAAGGAACAAAACAGGCTGCCCGGGAATGAGCAGCCTGTTTTGTTTTGTCGCTTTGATTACTGAGACTGCAAACTGAATACTAATTCCTCTTTGCCACCCAGTCAACAGCACCGCCAATGTGTTCTTTTACTTTTGGATCAACAAAAGCTTCAGGAGTGTGCCCGAAAACGGTATAGTAGGAGCGGGTCTGTCCCATTTCCTGATACCAGATTAGCGGATGGTCGCCCATTTTCCACTTGTCATCCTGCAACGTTTTTTCATCCAGCGAGGTTTCGTCAAGACGAGCCAAAACATGAACTTTTGCCCTTGGATTAACTTTGAAGGTGTACCATTCGTCGATTGTACGGTAAGTAGTCATCCCTTTAAATGGCGCCATTGTCGAATGATCGGTATTTTCGAAAATAACAGTTCCTTCCTGACATGGTGGATGTGTTTTGAAGAATGCGCCATTGAGCTCGCCATACCAGACCCAATCGTATTCGCAATCGGCTGAGGCATGAATCCCAACAAAACCTTTTCCGGTATTCATAAATTCCTCAAATGCCTTTTGCTGCTGTTCGTTCAGAACATCAAGTGTTGGATTCAAAAAGACAACTACATCAAAGGTTTTTAGGAATTCAGGAGTAAACAGATCGGCATTTTCGGTAGCAGTTAAAACCCATTTCCGTTCCTGAGCCAGATCGCTCAGCATTTTTAATCCGGAAGAAATTGAGTTGTGACGGTAACCAACTGTTTTGGAGAAAGCGAGTACATTAATTTTTTTGTCCTGAGCAATTCCGGAAAATACCAGAATAAACATCAGGCAAAATACTGAAGCGATTTTTTTCATGATTTATGATTTAAGTTTATTGGTATGCAAGGATACAAATTTTCGGGCAATAAAATGGGTTGGACTGCGATCTATACTAATTAATTTGCGGTACTGCCGGTATAGGAGCGAGTTGTTCAGTAGGCTGTATTCCATGTCCTCCCGGATTCTTTTTTTCAATGATTTCAGGATCCCATCCCCACAATAAAAGCAACATAAAAAATCCAAGAACATAAGCCACTGGAATATACCATCCGGCTTTTAGCCAGTTAAACACCGACCGTGCTTCAGGAAATTTATTGGAGATGGCAACACCTGCTGAAGAGCCAAACCAGATCATCGATCCGCCAAAACCGACTGCATAAGCCAGCATTCCCCAATCGTAACCGTTTTGTTCGAGTGCCAGTTTGGTCAACGGAATGTTGTCGAATACCGAAGAGATAAATCCCAGCGAAAAAGCTGTTTGCCACGAAGCTGCAGGTAATTCGTTCACTGGCATCAACGAAGCGCAGGTAACCAAAGCCACCAGAAAAACAGCTCCACTGATAGAATTTTTGGCCTCTGCCCAATCGGTTTTGCGGATGAATGCACCAATCAGAATTGCAATCCAAACACCCAAGGCCGGAAAGTCGAAGTATACGTTTGTAAGTATGGTTAGAAGAAGTATGAATATAACAATGGTAAGTCTTACCCAATCAATATGCGCATTTGGGGTGGCATCTTTCTGAATCCGTTGGTATTTATCTTGCTGAATGGAAGCAAAAATGGAGAAAAATGCAAAAGCGGTAATTGCGGCAATATAGGCGTGTAAAACATTAAATGGGTGTACTCCCTGAATCCACATCAGTGTGGTCGTTGTATCGCCGATCACACTGCCCGAACCACCGGCATTACTTGCGGCTACAATAGCAGCAATATATCCGATATGAACCTTGTGTTTAAATACTACAATAGCAACTGTGCCGCCTATAAGTGCCGCGGCAATATTATCGAGGAAGGACGACATAATGAATACCGCAATCAGTAAAACCAACGGGCCTTTCCAATCGTTTGGCAGTAAATCGGGCAGATAGGCAGGAACTTCCGATTCTTCGAAATGTCTTGAAAGTATCGAAAATCCGATTAAAAGTCCGAGTAGGTTCAGGAGAATACTCCATTCTCCAACACGCATTTCCTTGTCCATAATCTGATCGGCTATCGCAACGTGCCCAAACATATGTTCGGAGAGGTTGAAGTCTGGAATAGCGATAAACTTAAAGATTAAAATGGAAGTCAATCCAATTAATGAAACCCAAAGGGTTTGACGATGAAACAGGGCTACTCCCAGGAGAGTGAATGCGAAAAGAATAAACTCAGGTCGAATCCCGAATATTACTGGCACAATTTGCATTAAAGTCATAGTTGTTTGTATAAGATTTTAAGAGAAATCAAACTTAAAAAAAATATAAATTGTACAACTCCAATCTTAAATTAATTTATTCCTGAAAACCAGCACTTGAAAAATGCACAAATTTTATTGTTTCCTCTTCAGGCTTCCGCTATTTTTGCGAAATATTTTTTTGGAAGATTTTTATCTTTTTTAGTTATGCTTCTAAATTTATACCAACAGTCGCACGCTTTTCGTTCATACTGAAATACGTTTTTATTAATTTTTTGAATATGAAGTATAGTACAATATGGATTGCCCTGCCCTTAATCGGATTATTTAGTGCCGTTTTTTGCCTGTCTTCGGTCTCCAAAAATCAAGCTCCAAAAAATGGAATTTATGATGGAAAAATTGGCACCGATCAGATTATTCTAGTTGCTGAGACATCTGACAATTATATTTTGAAAGGTTATTTCGTGGTCAATCGGGGGAAGGCTGTTGAGGAGAGTCATGCATTTTCTTTGAGCACTTCAGGAGGTAAACCGTTTTTTCAATCCGATTTGTTTGTGGGGCCGTTGAAATCGGCTAAAATTAGTTCTACCGCTTTTGAAGGTACTCTTTCGCTGATGAATAAAAAAAGACGTTTCCTGTTTTGGCGCCAGAAGGTCGATCTTAGTTTGATTCGGCGGGATGAAATTCAGGTAAATCCATCTGATCGCTATCAGAAGGAGGTATTTAGCAATGTTGAAGTGAAGAGCGATTTGCTGTATGGCAAAGCAAAAGGTTTATGGACTCGTTCGCCTTATTCCGATGATCCCTACATTACTACGCTCAGTAAAGGTTTGGTAAAATCGTTCAACGATCCGGAATTAATGGATCTAAAACTTGATGTTTATTACCCAAAAACAGATAGTTTTAAAAACCGGCCATTGGTGATGCTCATTCATGGTGGCGCATTTTACATCGGAAGCAAAGAATCTGCTGCAGAACAGTCTTTAGCCACTTCACTGGCTAAACGAGGATATGTTGTTGCATCAATCGATTACCGTTTGGGTTTTAAACTGAGTCCGAGCGATGTTGAATTAAGTGCTTATCGGGCAGTCCAGGATGCACACGCTGCTCTTCGTTTTCTGGCACATAATGCCAGTGGGTTAGGCATAAATCCAAGTCAGATTTATGTTGGAGGTACCAGTGCCGGAGCCGTGGCTTCGCTCACGGTGGCATTTCTCGATAACGATGAACGACCCAAACGGATAATGCAAAACGAGAAAGACGGATATGTGACTAAGATTGAAGCTTCAGGAAATAAGTACACCGAGGCTTTCGAAATAAAAGCTGTTGCCAATATGTGGGGTGCTGTTGCCGATTTAAATATAATCGACAAAGAAGAGAAGATTTCAGTACTATCCATACACGGCACTGCCGATGGTATCGTTCCCTATGAATACGATCACCCGTTTCAGAATTCGTTAATGGTTAACCGATTGTTGATGGACAAAATGTATGGTTCAAAGCCCATTCATGACCGGTTGCAAATTTTGGGAAAGCGAAATCGTTTAATTTCACTTAAAGACATGGGACATGAACCCGAATTGGATAATTACAAAACTTTAAACCAATATATGGATACGATAACCTATCAGGTCTCAAAGTTTTTTTACGAAGAAACAGCTCCGGTGGTGGTATTGCCGCCAAGTCAACTTTCTATTTCGGAAAATGCTGACCTGAAAACAATTTATTATGAAGTAACCAATGGTTCTTCGGTTAAGATCACCGCAGATGGTGGGGTTAAAGTGAATGCTAATCCAACTGATGCTACGATCATCTGGATAAAAAATAGCAGCAACCAACAATTGAAAATTTTGACCAGCAATGAGTTTGATGCCTGGAACGAAAAGGTTTTTTTTATTCGGAATTTAAGATAACTGGTTGTATGATTGTGTATTTGTTCAAAGTATTTGTTAAATTTACATTAATAAAAAGGGGATAAAAATTTTAAATTTAATATTTAGGTAACTTGGCATCGTTTTTGAAATTGCAAATTCTTCAGTTTTATTGCGGAAATGCCAGACATTAAAAAGTTCTTTGAGATTTTTAATTCGGTCTTTTTTTTTGAAATCATTTTTAAAGTATTCATATTTGTCAAATATTGTGTGTTCATATTAGAAATAAATTAATTCACTTAGTAAATTACTCTCAATGAAATCAAAGAAAAGTTTGTCGTCGAGCCTAAAAGGGAGCTTCTCAATGGCTGTTATTCCTGTCACATTTGTGACTTCGGTTTTAATTTATGTTTACGTTTTTGGATCTCCATCCAATTTTATTGGAGGTAGTAATGCAAACATGCCTCTTCCGGGAAATTATTTTGGAATTATCTACAAAGGTGGTGTGATTGTACCTGTTCTTCTGGGTATGTTACTTACAACCTTGGCATTTATTGTTGAACGTTTCCTGGCAATTGGAAAAGCTGCTGGAAAAGGAAGTATGGTTGATTTCATGAGCGAAATTAACGACTTACTTAAATCAGCTAAAGTTAATGAAGCTAAAACAGTATGTAACAACCAAAAAGGTTCAGTTGCTAATGTTATCCTTTGTGGCCTGAATAAATATCAGGAAATGGAAACAGAAAAAGAACTGGATAAAGATCAAAAGATTATTACTATTACAAAAGAAATTGAAGAAGCTACTTCATTGGAATTACCTGCATTGGAACAAAATCTGGTGATCCTTTCAACCATGGCTTCAGTTGCAACACTGATCGGTCTGTTGGGAACAGTAATCGGTATGATCAAGGCTTTCTCGGCTTTGGCAAACGCTGGTGCTCCTGACTCTGTTGCTCTTGCCGCAGGTATTTCTGAAGCATTGATTAACACCGCATTGGGGATTGGTACTTCAGCTTTAGCAATTATTTTTTACAACTTCTTTACAACTAAAATTGACAAGTTAACTTATTCAATTGATGAAGCTGGCTTCACCATTGTAAATACGTTTGCCTCAAGGAATAAATAAAACAAAATAAAAAATGCCAAAGGTAAAAGTACCCAGAAAAAGCACAACAGTTGATATGACTGCCATGTGCGATGTGGCTTTTTTATTGCTTACTTTTTTTATGCTGACATCCAATTTTGTCGCGAAAGAACCGATTGTTGTTGCT
>JBBQMW010000188.1:0-6697 GCA_038329265.1 Bacteroidales bacterium
TTGCGCTAATCGAAATGCAATCGGTCTTCAGGTTTCTCCGACCAATAAACATTGCGATTATAGTATTTATGCAGTTGGCTTTCATAATCACGGGTTAGCAGAGCTTCTTCGGAGTATTCCGGAGCCTGTTTGATTTCCTCGCAGGAAAGATTGATAAATACTTTTGAATCATTCCAACTGATACGATCAATCCATCTGGGGGAGATCAGTACTTTTTTTCCACCGAACCAGTTTGTTGTATCGATGATCAGATATCGAATTGCCCAGGTCTGGTCATCAATTATAAAATCAACCACATGGCCTATTTCGCCGTCATTGGCCTGAATATGGTAGCCACTTACCGCATTGGTACTGCGTAAATGCGAATCCCCTTCATCTTTTTGTTCATTGGCTGGTTTCCAATCTTTGCTGTCGCGCATAATGTCAGGATAATTTCCCCACATATAAGAGCCGCTCCAATAGCTTGGCCATCCATAATAACCATAATAGGCATTCTCAAATTGTCGCGATACGGGCTTGTCGCTAAGCAGAGACGGACTATTCTCAATCTGCTCTTTGCTCAAATTAACCGCGATGTTTTCTTTCACTTTATTTGCAGCACCCATCGCATACGGTGAAATCAGCACTTGTAGGCCTGTAAGCCAGTTTCCTGTATCGGCAACCAGATACCGAACGGTCCAGTGCTCATCATCGAAATAGAATTCTTTAGCTCTGCCTATTTCGCCATCGATAGCATTTAATTTGTACCCTTTTAATGTTTTTGATTTGATTAACATCGTTTTGTCCCTTTCGTTTTTAATAAATATTTATCAATTTACTGACTGTTTTTGCAATCATCAATTCCTCATTGGTATGAATGACGCGAACAACAGCCTTTCCTTTTTTTGTTGAAATTACCGGGGCGTTTGCCTCGTTTTGATTTTCGTCCAGTTCAATTCCTAAAAACTCCAGACCTTCGCAAATGCGTGATCGGATTACCGGAGAGTTTTCGCCAATGCCACCGGCAAAAACGAGTGTGTCTAATCCACCAAGTGCGGCAGAATAAGCACCAATCCATTTTTTTGCCTGGTAACAGAATAACGAAATGGCTTCAGCAGCCCGAATGTCTTCTTTTTCCAGCGCGAGTAAATCGTGCATGTCGGAACTGGTTTCTGAAATACCAAGTAGCCCGGATTCATGGTTGATCAGATGATTAAATTGTTTGGATGAATGATTTTCTGATTGCATAATGTACCACGCGACGCCGGGATCCAAATCGCCGGGTCTGGTTCCCATAGGCAATCCGGCTGCAGGAGTGAAACCCATACTTGTGTCGATGCTTGTGCCGTTTTTTACAGCGGCCATGCTCGCCCCACTGCCCAAATGTGCCAGAATTACCAGGCCATTTGCTGCGTATGCGCCTGCAATCCTAGATAGCTCATCTATCAAATACGAATAAGAAAGTCCATGGAAACCGTATTTCTGAATGCCTTTTTCGTCAAACTTTCTGGGAATTGGCAGTAACTTAGCCACCCGGGGCATCGATTGATGAAATGCGGTATCAAAGCAAGCGATTTGCGGAAGTTTGGGATGACGTTTGCGGAAAGCCTCAATTAATTCAATTTCAGTAGGCAAATGATCGGGATCATAAGGTGTGATGCGATGAAGTTCATCCAGCAATTCCTGAGTGATAATTTCAGGTTTGGAATGATGCATTCCATGAACCACGCGATGTCCGATACCTGAAATCGAACTGAAATCGATCTTTTTTTCGAGCCAGTCGATCAGAAAATTTGCTGCCAATTGTTGATCCCGAAGTTCAACTTTAATCGATTCTTTCTGATTTTTTTCGCCATCACTGAAAGTCAATTTTGAATCCGAAAGACCAATCCGGTCAATACTTCCATGGAATAACCGAATGAGGGATTTGTCTTCCTTGTAAAGCGTAAACTTTATACTGGATGATCCTCCATTCATGGTCAGAATAGTTTTTTGAACCGGATTTGTGGATGACTGGTTTTTCATCTGATTCAATTTAATTGGATGACTTCTGGACCAAAGCCTCCATGAGTTTGTCAAATGGTTCGTTGAATTTTTTGACCCCTTCATCTTCCAGTTGTTGAGTTATTTGGTTGATATCGATTCCAAGTTTTGGCAGACTTATCATTACCCTGTCGGCTTTTTCAATATCTGTTTCGATGGTTAATTTTGGTTTGCCATGTTCGCGGTATGCATCAATGGTTAGAGGCGGAACGGTATTCACCGTATTCTTGCCGATAAGTGCTTCAATGTATTTTACATCGCTGTAATTGGGGTTTTTATTACTGGTGCTGGCCCATAGAAGTCGCTGAGCGTTTGCGCCCTTTTCTTCCAGTTTTTTAAATCGTTCGCTCCCAAAAATTTCTTTGTAAATCTGGTAGGCCAATCGGGCGCTTGCTATCGCTACTTCGCCATGTGCTTCTTTTGCCATTTTTTTCTTGCTTCCTTCCGCTTCCTTCTGTTTTTCCAATAAAGGATCGACCAACGTATCAATCCGGCTTAAAAAGAAACTGGCAACCGATGTGATCTGATCGATGGGTTTACGTTTGGCCACGCGTGTTTCAAGTCCCTTAATATAAGCTTCAGCCACTTCCTGGTAACGGGGTAATCCAAAAAGCAAAGTAACGTTGACATTGATGCCGTCGCTGATTAGTTGCCGGATTGCTACCAATCCTTCGGTTGTTGCCGGAACCTTGATAAATACATTGGGACGATTCAGTAGTGACCATAATTGCTGTCCCTCCTGAATGGTGCCTTTTGCTTTGTGCGCCAGATGCGGGTTAACTTCCAGACTCACATATCCGTCTTTTCCTGAAGTCTTTTCATACAGTGGCCTGAAAACATCAGCAGCGCTTTGCACATCAGCCTGACTGATGGCTTCATAAATTTGGTTTACGTCTTTCCCTCCGAGAGCCATTTTTTGAATCTCGGCATCGTAAAGATTACTTCCTGCTATGGCTTTTTCAAAAATCGCGGGGTTCGAGGTCATTCCCCGCAAGCCATCATCTTCAATCAGATGCAAAAGTTCTCCACTCGTGATTAGATCTCGTCGGATATAGTCGAGCCATATTGATTGGCCCAGATTTTCCAATTGTTTTAATGGATTATTGTTCATGTGTTTATAATTTGTTTTTTAATCGCCTTATGCCTATCCAACGCAGTCATGGAACTCGCCATCAAGAGTATTCGGTGTCATGCCACTGTTTGATATTTTTTCTCATGGCTCGTTTCATAACTGTTTAATATTTTATTTTGGTACAGTAATTTTCATCTTGAGTTTTGGATTTGAATCAACTTGAAAATTGCCTGACTAAGTAGGTCTTGAATATTCAATGTCGGGTAGGCAGATCTTTATTAGTTGATACGGATGTAGAATTACAAAGTTATTCATAGTTAAATTCAGAATTTCCAATGTTGCTCTATTATCCGATTGAATGCCATACAACGGAAACGTATAAGACATTTCTGTTTTTTAAAGTTTTTTAAAATTACTTTTTCTGTTTCTTGAAAGTATTACACAATTCGGGGAAATGTTTACATCATTCACACTTTCCCAAGTTTTGGTTAACAACGAAATAAATGCTTCGTAAAATTTATCATGGGTCATGATGGTATAAGCCACATCAATGGGTTGCTCACCAAAACTTGCGGCTTTCTCTCCTTTTTGAAGCCATTGATTGTTTGAAATTACTTCGATCCCGTTTTCATTAAAGATCTGCAGCAAAATAAAGTCAAACGATTTTACTGCGATATTTTTAAAGGTAATTTCCACCGACACTAATCAGGCCATCAAGAGAGCTTCAGGTAAAATACTGTTGGCATAAGTCAAATAACTTTCAAACCATTCCCATTCTTTTTCCGATTCGTGCCTGTACATTTGAACCAACCTATTGGCCAGATTTTTTATAAGCACAAGATTTTCAGGAGACGCTATTGTTTGGTGATAATAGTAAATTCCTTTGATGGCAAACGCCATTGCACGTGTTGAATGCATGGATTCAATACACTGAAAGGCTTTCTCAATAATTTTGTCGACTTCGGAAATGATTTCATCAGGAAGAAATTCCGATAGGGATAGCAAATGACCCAAAGCCCAGATGGCTCTTCTATTGGAATCATCCAGATTTACATCGTCATTTTGATTGGTAAACTGATTCTGGCTATCCGTATAATTCAGAAAATCGCATGATGGCAATTGGCAATATTGAATGAACTTTAGGTATTTCCAAATATATCCGATGGCTTCCTTGTCCCCAGTTGATTGATAATACATGCTCATGGCAATTTAGGCTCCACGGTGTCAAAAATTCCTGCCGCGATCAGCTTGAATCGTTATATCAAAATCTCTTCTGTCTAGCCGTTGATGGTATCTTCTTCCGTGCTTTCCTTGTTCGTTTTGTAAAGGGCTTGCTTCTTTTAATAATTCTATCTTTTTAGATGGATTTAGCGTTGTCACATCAATCTCTTTGATTTTGTTTAACCTGACTTCAGTAGAACTGGTTCCTGTAGATATGATAATGGTAGATATGTATAAAGATAGTTGATAGGTGTCGTTATACTTGATCAATTTCAGGAGTGATAGACAAGAATATAGACAATCCAATTTTGGACTTTTCTTTTGCGTTGCATGACGTTCACCGGAATTATGGAGCGTGAATATCCCGGAGAATCATTCTCTTGCCGTTTGATGTTATGATTTTGATGGAAGATGCAAAAACGGTTGAGGTTGTTACTGCCGTTGGCATCCACCAGACGGACACCATTGACAAACTATCCTGAATTTCTGAATCGGAAGTAAAAATACAAAAGGAAAATGGGTTTCCTTTCAATGAAAACCTACGTGATAAAGAATTAAATCTATCAATAAAGATTGTATCTATATCGTAAACGGCACTAAAACGGCACTAAGGAAAAAAAAGAGCTACGAAAAAATTTCGTAACTCATTGATTTTTATTTAAGTCGGGGTGACAAGATTTGAACTTGCGACCCCCCGCCCCCCAGACGGATACGCTACCAGGCTGCGCTACACCCCGAACTTTTGTGCGTGCAAAAATAGCCATCTTCTTTACTTATGCAAAGAAAACCATTGCTTTTTTGCTCACTGGTATGTAACTTATTTTGACAAATGGCGAGGATTACTTTGTTTTCTGCTTTTCCCTTTTTTCTGAGTAACGGCTTCCCTTTTCTCTTTCGACTTTACTTCCTCTAAAATTTTCATTCTGAAATCATCCAGTATATTCATAAAATTGATAAAAGCGTCGTATTTTGATCTATAAATGCAGTTGGAAATATTATTACTGAAATAGGCCGGATGCTGATCGTCCATCAAATGGATATGATCACTTGTTTGCAGGTATTGCCAGTCTTTATGGAGGTTTATGTCATAAATGCTGGCAACCATTTCATTTAGTAGATAAAGCTGTTTAATGGCCTCCACCTGAAGTTCGTTTCCGGGGTAATAGGAAGAATGAAAGTTATTTGGCCAACAAATAGGTTCGTTTGCATTAATTTCGGCAACAGGTCCATAAATTTCGGCTATTTCCGATGGTAACACAAAACCAACTTTAGGCATTCTGCTTATTTGAGATACAAATGACTGAACAAATTTTTCCTTTTTCTCTATTCCAAATCCACCCAAAGCCATGTAATCCAAATAAATATTTAAAAGTGGCTCAACAGGGTTTAGGTTTTTTAGTAAAGATGTAAAGTTATTCGCATTGATATCTTTCACATCCGAATTCAGGCTGTTGAGAATACCAGTGAACTCATAGCTAATCATTTCATTACGGAAAAAAACATGCATTTTTGGCTGGATAAAATTTGAATATACATAATTGGGACTCCGCCAGATCAGTGCTTTTCTCGATCCGTTTGTTATCATTGCCTGATAGCCGGAATCAGCCACGTCTTTTCCTATCAGATCAGAATAAATCAGGTCGGAATTAACAAAAACGGTAGGCTTTCTTCCAAACAAATAAGCCATTTTTGATTGGTGATCTTTTAACTGATTTGCCAATTCATCTTTCTGGTTGGTTAGTGATATCAGCGAATGTGAAGAAGTACCTCCCAGAAATTCCACTTGCCCGGTATCTGCCAGTTGCCTGAAACTTGTCAACACTTCGGGTTCGTACATTAGAAACTGGTCGATTGCAGTTCCTGAAATGTAAAAAGCCAACTTTAACTTTCCTTTATTTTTATTGATGAGCTTTAATAGAAATTCGTTTGCAGGCAAATAGTAATTTGTTGCAGCTTCATTGATTTCCCTTTCAATTCTCAGATCATCGTAATATGATTTTTTAGTGCCAATATCTAAAAATCGGAATGTCTGGAAATGAAACGGGTGGTGGATCTGAAAGCAAAGTGAAATACTTTTCATATCGGTAATTTTTACAGTTAAACAGTGTTCAAGTAAATATTTCGGATATCTCTGGCTGAATTTTCCCAGTTTAATTGATTTACTTCCCAGTTTCCTTCATCGGCAAGTACTTTTGAAAGCGGATTGTGGCTGATGATTGCGTGAATGGCATCAGCCATTGCATTAATATCCCAAAAGTCAGTTTTAATTACATTCCTGATTAACTCGGACACTCCTGATTGAAGGGATATAATAACAGGAACTTTCGATTGCATGGCTTCTAAAGGAACTATGCCAAACGGCTCTGAAACAGATGGCATTAT
>JBBQMW010000189.1:0-6658 GCA_038329265.1 Bacteroidales bacterium
CATGGAAAACTCAAATTATTCACGCCGAAAATTCATCAAAGGAAGCCTCGGAACAGGATTACTGGTTGCAGGTTCAGGTCTGTTACCATCATGCAATCTATTCCGGATGTCTTCAAAATCGGATTCGGTCTATGATGCCAAAGGGTTGCCAACGGTATTGTTTGGCAGCACCGGAGTAAGAGTGCCACGCATTATTTGTGGGTTGGGCTCACGATTTTGCCATTTGGAAAGTGATGAGGAGGCACAGCGGCTACTACACTATACGCTGGATAATGGATTATTTTATTGGGATACAGCCTGGGCTTACGATAATACCATAGGAGTGCCTCCCGGAAAGAAAAGAAGTTCACGGCTTGTAACCAGCGAGGAACGTTTGGGACCAGTAGTTAAAACCCGCAGAAAAGAAATATTCCTTTCAACAAAAGTGACCAGTCGTGACCCGAACGAAGCCATGCGCCAGATCGAAACCAGCTTGAAACGGTTGCAAACCGATCATGTGGATCAATTGATGATTCATGATGTGCAATCAATGGCCGATGTTGATAAACTTAGCCAGAAAGGCAATTTGATTGATATTTTGCATCGGCTCAAAGAACAGGGACTTACCAAGTCTATTGGTTTTTCGGGTCATACCGAAGCTGCTGCCATGAAAGCAATGGTAGATCGTGGCGATTTCAACACCATGCTTATTGCCATGAACCATTGGAATGCTGCAACCAATCCACAAAACCGCCAGGAACTGGCTATTTCGGCTGCAAAAGCTAAGGGAATGGGTGTTGTACTGATGAAGGTGGTGCGACCACGAGAAACCATATCTACCCTGCATCCAACAGATTTGATTAAATATGCACTTTCACTTAAAGGCCCGGATGTAATTGTGCTGGGATTGGATAGTATTGAGGTCGTGAAATCAAACCTCGAGATTCTTCGGAATTTTAAGCCGATGGACGAAGCCAGAATGAAAGAAATGGCCATGCAACTCACTCCATTTTACAATCACGAAAACCTTCCATGGATGCAACCCGGATATACCGATGGAAATTATGCCTAATAACCGATCTGTCGCCAGGAAAATGGAATGTCAAAGGCCCTACCCAAACGAAGCTTTTTAAGGTTTGCCGGGAAGCTGGAACAATTAGCTTAAATGAAAAAGGTGGTCGGTTTTTTCTCAAATTCGTTGGCAAATAGTCATTATTTGTCAAACACCAATCGATGTAAACTATCTGGTTATTAAAAAAAATTACTTGCAAATGAAACATCTGATTTACATTACACTTTTCTTTTTAACTGTTTCAATGTCATTAAAAGGACAAGTCAGTAATAATATCCAAATCAAAGGTGAATTACAAAATTGGCATACCATTACCTTTCAGTTTAATGGTCCATCATGTAGTGAGACCGATTTCAGACCCAATCCGTTTCTGGATTACCGACTTGAGGTAACTTTTAGCAATGGCAACAAACAATATAAGATTCCCGGATTCTTTGCTGCGGATGGCCAATCGTCAGAAAACGAAGCAATTTCGGGGAATAAGTGGCAGGTGAATTTTGTTCCAGACGAAGTTGGAACATGGAATTATTCTGTGTCTTTTTTAAGTGGCCGGAATATTGCTATCAGCTATAAAATTGCGGAAGGGCAACCCCTTTCACCAAATGGTCTGACAGGTTCGTTTACTATTAGTCCATCAGATAAAAAATCACCCGATTTCCGTTCTAAAGGACGTTTAATTTATACCGGAGAACGATACCTGAAATTCAGTGAAACCGGCGAATACTTTTTAAAAGGTGGAGCCGACAGTCCTGAAAACTTTTTGGCCTACCATGAATTCGATAATACTCCTGCCAAACATAAATACGAAAATCATATTGCCAATTGGAAAACAGGTGATCCGGTGTGGCATAAAGATAAAGGAAAAGGTATTGTCGGAGCGCTCAATTATTTATCTTCCAAAGGCGTAAACTCAGTTTACTTTTTAGTAATGAATGTTCAGGGTGATGGTAATGATGTTTTCCCATGGGCTGATATCGATGAACGATACCGATTCGATTGTAGTAAGCTCGATCAGTGGGAGGTCGTTTTCTCGCACATGGACAGTTTAGGCCTGATGCTTCACATCGTATTGTCAGAAAATGAAAACCAATTACTGCTCGATGCGGGTTTTCTGAAAACACAAAGGAAATTGTTTTATCGGGAGATGATTGCCCGGTTTGGTCATCATTTGGCTGTAACCTGGAATTTTGGAGAAGAAAACGGACCTGCTCCATGGTATGATATGTTAGGCCAGTCGGTTGCTCAGCGAAAAAGCGGATTGGAATATTTGAAAGAGATCAATCCATATCCTTCCTTTATTGCAATGCATACATTGCCATCAGACCCTGAACGCACAGACCGTTTGGCTCCATTGCTTGAATTCAAATACCTTGATGGTGCTTCTCTTCAGATTAACAAGTCCAAAGATGTCTATAAAGAAGTCAAGAATTGGATCAAACTTTCGTCCGATTCGGAACGGAAATGGGTGGTTAATATGGATGAAATTGGCCCTTGGTTTTCCGGTGTATTCCCGGATAGCCGGGACTCACAGCATGACACCATCCGTACTGAAGTTTTATGGCCAACACTCATGGCCGGAGGAGCCGGAATGGAATGGTATTTTGGCAAACAGGATTTGACGATTGAGGACTTCTCTCAATGGTCGAATATATGGGATCAAACTAGTTATGCTATTCAGTTCTTTCAAAAATATCTCCCCTTTTGGCGAATGCAAAATGCAGATCAATTAATTACCGGAACTAAAAATTGTTGTTTTGCTGCTGTCGGCGAAATCTATACGATCTATTTGCCTTCCGGGGGTTCGACTAACATTCAACTCACTTCAGGAAAATACCAGATAAAATGGTACAATCCAAGGACCGGAGGATCACTTTTGGATGGCTCAATAAAAACAATACAAGGGCCGGGTATGATGTCAATAGGTAATCCACCAGCTGATCATCAAAAAGATTGGACTATTCTCGTAAAACGACAATAACATAGAATCCTACAATTAAAAATCAATGAGATTCATTCTGTTTTTATCACTTCTTATTATTGGACAGACAATTCACGCGCAGGAAAGTCGAACCGGAATTTGGAGCAGATTTGAAAAAGAGATCATCAGGGAAACCACTTCTTCAAATCCGTTTACCGAAACTGAATTGAAGGTGGAGTTTACCAGGCCTGACAAAAGCATATTATCAATTAACGGATATTTCGACCATCCGGGCGTGTGGAAATTCAGGATCATGCCCGATATGATTGGTAAATGGAAATACTCCGCATGGTTTTCTGATGGCTCAGTGAAAAAAGTTGATGGTTCATTTCGGTGTGTAGCATCCGACATTCCAGGGTTAATTACGGCAGATGAAACCAATCCGGTATGGTTTGGTTTCAAAGGAGGAAAACATCAGCTCATCAGAAGTTTTCATGCGGGCGATCGTTTTTTTTCCGACAATTGGCCTGATTCCGAACGAAAACAATTTCTGGATTGGCTGGTCGAAAACAAATACAATACCCTATCGGTAGCCAGCCATTTACTGAATCGTAATGCTGAAAATCGTGGAAAAGGATGGAATACACCCGATCTTTGGAATTCAGAAAAGCAACAACCCAATCCAGCGGAATACACTAAAATGGAACAGATTCTTGATGAATTGGCTGCCCGAAAAATAGTTGTATTTCCGTTTGCCGGTTTTTTCGGACAAAAATCGAATTGCCCGCTTGACAGTGCGAATCAGGCTCTTTATATTAAATATACAATTGCCCGCCATGGCTGCTACTGGAATACCTTGTATAGTGTTGCCGGGCCCGAGCCGCTCTACCGGAATGTAAAGCAATTTACTAAAGAACAAGTTGATAAATTAGGGAAAATGATAGCTGATCAAAACACTCAGGGACATTTACTTACTGTTCATAACGAAAAGGATCAGAACCCCTTTGTAAATTCTTCCTGGGCAAGTTATCAATGCCTTCAGGGCCCAACCACAATCAGTACAGATACTTTATATCAGGGATTAATGGCGCGAAGAAAACTTCATCAGCCAGTATTAGCGCAGGAGGTGCTCTGGTATGGTAATATTTATCAGCAAAACTATACCGACGAACAGCTTCGCAAGAATGCTTTCACAATAATGATGGCAGGAGCAGCCCTTAATTTTGCAGACAATGCCGGAACAAGTTCGACCGGATTTACCGGAACACTCAACATTTCAGAAAGACATCAGGACAAGCATGAAATCATCAAAAAAGTTTGGGATTTTTTTGAATCGATTCCGTTTTACCAACTAACCCCATCCCTGAACTTAAGCGACAATGGGTTCTGTATTGCCAAAGAAGGCGAAATATTCCTTACTTATCTTCCAAATGGCGGAAAAGTATCAATAAATACAAAGAAAAGCACTTTTACTGGTGTATGGATTAAAGGTTCAGATACTGGTATTAGGATCAATATTGGTAAAACAGATGGAAAACAACTAATTGCACCTTCCAACGACGATTGGTTGCTTTATCTTCAACAAAGGAAAAATTAAAAAGAAATCAATTAATGCCAGTAACAATGAGACTAAATTTTTATTCACTTTTCAAATTATCGGTGGTAGCTGTATCCATACTTACATCGTCATGCAAAAAAACAAATGATCACGATTGGGTGAAGACTGCGATAGATCGATCAAGCGATCAGCTTCTGGCTGCCGCCGAAACGTTTAAAGATTCATTGAAAAATCCCAGAACATTCGAGAATGGAAAGGTCAGGTTGGTAGGTGAAAAAGATTGGACAAGTGGCTTCTTTCCTGGTTCACTCTGGCAAATGTTTGAACTTACAAAAAATGAGAAATTTAAAACTGAAGCTCAATATTATACTTCGCTCTTAGAATCAGCTCAATATTACAAAGGAACTCACGATCTGGGATTCATCCTTAATTGTAGTTATGGAAATGGATTTCGATTGACAGCAGATAGCACTTACAGCCGTGTCATGCTCAATGGGGCAAAAACGTTAATGACAAGATACAATCCCCAAATTGGCCTAATCCGGTCATGGGATTTTAATAAAGACATTTGGCAATATCCGGTTATTATTGATAACATGATGAACCTCGAGTTCTTGCTTTGGGTCGCCAAAGAATCCGGAGATGCCGCAATGAAAGCTGCCTGCATATCACACGCTGACAAGACGATAGTAAATCATTATCGCCCGAACAACAGTTGTTTTCATGTAGTCGATTATGATACAATCACTTTCATGCCTCGTCATAAACAAACTCACCAGGGATACAGCGACAGTTCTTCATGGGCAAGAGGCCAAGCCTGGGGTTTATACAGTTACACCATGATGTACCGTGAGACGAAGGATCAGAAATACCTGGAACAAGCTGAAAAAATTGCAGCTTTTATCCTCAACCATCCAAGGCTGCCCGAAGATAAAATACCATATTGGGATTTTGATGCTCCAAATATTCCCAATGAGCCGCATGATGCTTCTGCAGCCGCTGTAATTGCATCAGCCCTGATTGAACTTAGTTCTTTTGTTCCTGAAAATAAAACCTTTTTTGCCACAGCCGAAACGATTCTCAAAAATCTTTCATCGGATAAATATCTGGCTGCAAAAGGTGAAAATGGGCTGTTTATTTTAAAACATTCAACCGGCAATTGGCCAAAGAAATCAGAAGTTGATACACCTTTAAATTATGCAGACTATTATTTTATTGAAGCATTGATCAGATACACAAAAGCAAAAGGATTGAATAAAAATTGATCATTTTTTTATCGCTCGACGTTAGCAGTTCAAGTATTTAATCCGGATAATGGGCGCTTCTATATTTCCTAAATAATCCTTCTGACCGGATGTAAGCTGCTGCTAAAGTCGCCGAAACAATTCTCCAATCGGTATTAAATGTCAGCCACTCGCTTTGGGTTGATGGGGAAATGGGTAAGGTTTATTTCAAAAATATGTTGCACGAAACGTCGGTGGAGTAATGAAACCCCTTGCTCCTCAGGATATATGCAACAAATTGCAAAAGCTAGTGCAGATTTGCAATCTGCACTTTTTAGCAAGAGATTTGTAATCACTGTTTAGTTACCATAAAACATGTTCAAAATAGTTGTTTGCTCGTAGATTTGGCTAGCCACCGTTGGCACAGAACTGCAATCCGTATCCTAATTCTTCTGTTTGAACCTCCTGACCATCTAAAATATTTTTGTTAAGATCGGAGATTTTGTATGCCCTTTTGCCCGGATTTCGGGTGAAGGGGCTTTAATCGATAACTTCTTAGAATTTTTCACAAAGAATTTCAAAGTTGACTCCAAATTTGGCAAAAGCTCCCGAATAATATAAAGGAAGGAATACAATTTTTTCATTCTTTAAAATGCCAGTTTTACCGGAATGAAAAACTACGGAATAGGAAGGTTGATAAGTTTCGCGATAAAGGTGCAAACTTCGAAGTTTCCCTGAGGATCCGTCTTTCACTTCAACCGGAAAAAACTTTCCATCAACAATGGACCAAACAGTAATTTTGTGGCAGCCGATGTTTGGCAGTGCGATTTTTCTTCGTTCAAACAGCGCGGTGAATATGTGGTTTCGGTTGACAGGTTGGGAATTTCGTATCCTTTCAGAATTGATGC
>JBBQMW010000190.1:0-6611 GCA_038329265.1 Bacteroidales bacterium
TAAATAGAAGCAGATGCAGCATCTTTTAAGATTGACATGGATTCTATGTCATTCGGATCAATTGCATCAATTGAAGAAGACACTCCATCAATCAACACCAAAGGATTGTTGTCATTAATTGTTCCAATACCACGTATTCGAATGGATGTTCCTTCTTTACCCGGCTTCCCGCTATTCGATGTTACAGTTACACCAGCGGCCATACCCTGCAAAGCTTGCGAAGTCTGAATGGTACTTCTCTTTGCAAGATCATCACCCTTCAATGATTCGATCGAACCAGTCAGGTTTACCTTCTTCTGCGTACCATAACCGACAGCAACCACTTCATCCAAACCAATTGAGGTGGATTTAAGCTGAATATTTACCACAGTGGTTTTACTAACATCAATCACCTGACTATCAAAGCCGATAAAAGAAAACACAAGTGCAGTTTTCCCTGAAGGAACCGCGATTTTGAAGTTTCCATCAGGATCGGTAATTGTACCTATAGTGGTACCATTTACGACCACATTCACACCAGGAAGCGCCTCCGAATTTTCATCGGTCACACGCCCGGTAACACTCTTTTCCTGTGCAAACAGCACCGAAAAGGAGAGCAACAGCATTAGTAGCGAAAAGATTTTTTTCATAATTTTTAAAATTTAATTTAACATGATTAATCAATATATATTTCAAATATTGCTGCAGGTACATTCGCATTCGGATGTTCGAATTCGAACTTTAAGAGTTTAGCATTTAAGCCATGTTCAGGAGTCCAATTATTCATAGTCTGATGGTTATCAGCATTTTCAAAAATTATCTGGCCATCTTCATCTAATATTCTGTATTTCTGAATGCAGAAAGGAATCACATCTTCCGGATGACCCATCTGGGAGGATTCCATCGGATGATCAAAATCGGTATCAAAGAATAATGTGATGGAATTTATCTTTTGGACTTCATCCCAGTTTAAAGTAAGAGATGGATTTTCATCATTCCAGTCAGCGGCCCATCCATTGGAGCCAATGTATGGTCGAGTAAAACCGTTGACAATGTTCTGCGCGGAAAAGCATTCCAATGCCGGAGAAACGATCATCGCCAGATTTTGTCCCTCCGGACGACGGTTGGGGCACCAGAATTCGAACGAATCGAAACCACTGTTCTCAGGAGGAGTCTGTTTGCCAAAATTGTTAACCGCAGGATTGGTTTTATTGAAAACTGATACAATCCCGGAAATGCGTTTTTCGCTGCAACGGATTTTAATGTCCGGGTTACTCCTGAAAATCAAAAAAGCGTACTGATCTTCTTTTAACACAGATGAAAACGGAATCTTTACAGTTTGAATCCCCGGTATCAATTCAATGCTTAGTTTTTCAAGCAAAACATCTGGAGTATAATTAAAAACTTTAGAACTTACCTGCAACTCGACTTCCAAAACAGTGGAAGAACTGGCATCAACTGAAACTTCAAAGCTATACTGAATACCCTTTTTCAGTGGCATCAACTGACTGGCGGCAGTTTTCAGATAGAACCATTCGCCGTCAAACGGTAGCTTATCAATCGTCAGTTCGCTGGATGCGCTAATAGTTGCCATAGCAGCGATATTTTTGCTTTCATTGATTGGTAACCCCGGAATACTTTGTCCGGTTTTATTCAAATTCTCCTGAAGGACTTTGATTTTGTCAGGTTCTGTAATATCAGAAGGCTCAATTCCCAACTGATTGCATAAAGCAGCAGCCATTCCAACAACCTGTCCTCCATGACCGGAAGTAGCCATCACACGGGTTGAACCAAATGCCACATGCGAAGCGCTAATCAGACGTCCGGCGATAAACAGGTTTTTGATGTCTTTGCTAATAAAACAGCGGTAGGGGATTTCGTATATTCCTTTGGAATGGTATTGGTTGCAGCCTGGAAGTTCAGAAAATACGCCATCGGCCGGATGTAAATCGATGGCCCATCCACCGAATGAAACGGCATCATAGAAATTCGTTTGTTCAACGATGTCCTGTTGTTTCAGCATGTAGGGACCTTCAAACCGGCGGCTTTCGCGCTTGCCGGGAATAGTGCCGACCCATTCGAGCGTCAGGTTTTCAGATTCCGGAAATTTTCCGGAGTTTTTAATGTAATCCCAAACTCCGTAAATCACGCTCCAGAGTTCCCATTTAATTTCTTCGGTATCGTGAATGGTATCTCCTCTTCCGCCAAACTCGAACCACCAGAAATTGCAACCCATTTGCCCGGTTTTAATGTTTCTGAAACGAGGTATTTTAGTTATATCTTTGAGCGCAAACGAAGGCGCAACGTATTTTACAGGCTTCCCGGTATCCTTGCTGTAGAAATACATGGTGTGGCCTAAAAGTTCTCCATATTCAGCTGTTGGTGTAAATCCTTCGCCAAATTCTGATTTGATTTCAGCTCCCATTCGGAATGAAGCGCCTGCCTTAAATCCAACAATCCCATCCCCTGAAGCATCGCAAAATAAAGGAGCGCTCAAAATGTATTCCGTTGAATTCTGGCTGCAAAAAGCATTGACCGATGAGATATTCACCTCATCTTTTTTTACCAGATCAAAAACCATTGTATTGAGCAACAGCGTAATATTCGTTTCCTCTTTTACTTTTTCAAGCAAGATGGTATCGAAAATAATGGCATTCCCTTCCTTGTTACGGTAAAGGTTTTCGACCAGGATTTCGTCAATCACACCGCCTTCGCGCGACCACCGGTTGTTGTTTCCCAGGTGGGAGGTCGCTCCCAAAATCCAAAGCCGCACTTCGCTCGATCCATTACCGCCCAGCACCGGTCGGTCCTGAACCAAAACAACTTTAATCCCGTTGCGTGCAGCCGTAATTGCGGCGCAGGTTCCGGCCATTCCACCGCCAACCACAATTAGGTCGGATTGGAGCATGACTAAGGTATTTCCCCGTTTTTCAGGGGATAAAATTTCTTGTCTCATAAAAATATAAGTTATTCTATTTGAGTGTTTTGAATAATATTCTAAATCCTATCACTAGCAAGAGAAAAGCCATGCCCAAAACATAGATTTTTCCGTTGGGCGCCATCAATCCCAAAAATCCAATGATCAAACCGGTGGCTAAAATTCCGATGGCAATCATGCGCAAACCCTGCTTATTTTCTCCTGAAGATTCTTCTGCTGAAACAGAAGCATTTTCGATGGCATTTTTTTTCTCCACCGATTGCTGAAACCTGACATATTCCAATCCGTCTGCTTTTATGAATCGCAGATAGATTTCAGAAATAGCAATGAATACAGCGGGAACAGAAACTCCCAGAATCATCTCGCCCGCTCTCGACAAGCTAAAATCGATTAGAGATGGAAGTAGAAATTTAAAAGACAGGGTAATTGCCAATGAAACTATGGTGGTCGCTAAAACTGTTTTCCCAGTTTGTTTTTTCGAGAACAGCGACCAAATAAGAGGCAAATACATGGGAGCCCCCGTTAATGCTGCTACACTTAGCACCACTTCTTTGGCTCCACCCATCAACGGCACCATCATGGCTATTGAGATGGTCACCAAACCAAAAAAGATGCTGGCCAGCTTGGCAATTTTCATCAACTGCTTTTCAGATGTTTGGGGAAACTTTGTCTTATATAAATCATTGGTAATTACGCCAGCTGAAATATTCAACACACCCTGAACCGAACTGTTGGTAGCAAATACCAGACTAATCAGCATTAAGCCGAGCATACCGGCAGGCAAAACGTCTTTGGCGATCATCAGGTATGCGCCTTCATCCTGCAATCCGCTTAATTCCGGATTCAAAGCGCGGTAAATCATTGGGGGAAGCATCCAGATAATTGGGCTGATTACATATAGGACTCCAAACAACCAGCCCACTTTACGGGCATCTTTGGGAGATGAAACAGAGGTATATCGTTGTACAAATCCCCATTGTCCACTGAGATAAAAGAAATTATATAAACCAAATCCGAGCAAAAAACTCCAGGTGTATTCGTGGTTGCTGAAATTCAGGAATCCTTCAGTGGGTATCGTATTTAAGAATTGCTGGATGCCGCCTATTTTATCAAGTGAAAGCGGAACCAAAATGATGGCCGCAGTCGTTAATATAACAAACTGAAGCGTGTCTGTTACAACAACAGCCCACAGTCCGCCAAGCGTGGTATAAATTATTACAATCAAACCAAGCAAGCCAATGGATAGATAAAGCGGGATTCCGGTGGAAACCTCCACAAGCCGGGATACGGCGTAGAGATAAACCCCGGTCATAAAAACCATGATGCAGAGATAAATGTAGGAATAGGCCTTTTGTATGTGAACTCCCAACCGGTTTGAAATATATTCAGCAGCAGTAAGCGATTTTGTCTTGTGCCATTTGGGAGCGATCAGAAATCCAACTAAAAATCCTGCAATACTCATGGTCCATTGTATGGTTATTGCTACCAGCCCAGAAGAATAGGCAATAGAACCCCAAACCACGAAAGTTCCGGCAGAAACAAAACCCATGAATAATGACAAACTATTAATCCACCAGGGAACTGCACCACCGGCAGCGAAAAAAGATTTCATATCTTTTCCGGATGTCTTCGAAAAGGAAAGCCCGATAAATAAAATCAGGAGCGAGAAAAGTACAATTACTATATAGTCAGTTATTGTCATACGCAGTTAAGTAGATAATTTTACTATTTGATGATGTAATTTTAATACGGAAAGTATAAAAAATCATTTGATTCGATAAATATATCTTCGGAAACGTTTTCGGAAACGTTTTAATTTTTCGGAAACGTTTCCGAAAACGAATTTCATTTATTAGTTTTGTCCGATTGACAGATATCTGAAAAATAAAATTTTCCTACGATGAGACATGTAACTATAAAAGATGTGGCAAAGAAACTGAATTGTTCAGTTTCCACAATTTCAAGGGCATTTAATGATAAATATGATATCAGGAAAGAAACAAGGGATCACATTCTGGAAATTGCAAAAGAAATGGGCTATTCGCCCAATCCAATGGCCAAAAGTTTGCTAAAACAGTGTTCAAACCAAATTGGCGTGGTTGTTCCGGAGTTTATCAACGCTTTTTTTCCTGAAGTGATTATCGGGATTCAGGAAGTTCTGATCAAAAAAGGATACCAGGTACTCATTATGCAATCGGGCGAATCATATGTAACCGAACTGGAGAATGTGAAAACACTGGAAAACAATATGGTTGACGGAATGATCATCTCACTATCGCTGGAAACAAAAAAAGTTGATTATTACAAAGATCTCATAAAGCAAGGCTTTCCACTCGTATTTTTCAATAGGGTTTCGAATGAACTTGATACATCCAAAGTTTTGTTCGATGATTACAAATGGGCATTCTTTGCAACCGAACATTTAATTTATCAAGGGTATAAAAAGATTTTTCATTTGGGAGGCCCTGCCGGATTATTCGTATCTCAAAACCGCAGAAATGGGTTCATCGATGCACTCAGAAAACACAAAATCACATTTGAGGAAAGTACAATTATAGAAACTGGATTTATGATATCTGACGGTGAAAGGGAGATGGAAAAATTAATTAATGATAAGAACCTACCCGAAGCCATATTTGCAGTGAACGACCCTACAGCGATCGGCGCAATGAAGGTATTGAAAAAGTATGGATATAAAATTCCCGGAGATGTTGCGCTGGTTGGTTTTACAGAAACAAAACTGGCAGAGTTGATAGATCCGCCACTGACCAGTGTTGCCCAACCAACCAAGGAAATAGGAAGAACGGCTGCCCAGTTGCTTTTGGAACAAATTGAAACGAAGGGAATCTTTGTTCCGCAAACTGTCATTTTGAACGGGCGATTGAACGTCAGGGAATCGTCGATGAAGCTGAAATAAACGGTATTTTTTTATTGGGAAATTCGAGATAGATTTTTTTTTACTTATTACCATTTTTGACTCTTCTTCCTTCTTTTTAATATCACCTTTTTATTTCTTAGGGTGTTCTTATTCTAATAGTTTGGTATCATCCGAAGCAAGTTAAAAAACATTCTATAGTTGCCCAGACCTAACTTTAATTGATTCACTTTCAACAAAGTATCATTATGTCTCTGACCAATTTTCTCTGAATTCCCTTTTGCCTGATAAAACTTTGGCCTTTCTTGAAAATCCGACATCTTAATCGGATGCCGAATCGGGTTTCCATTTCCATCAGTTACAAATACCAAATAACCTTTTTGTGCAGGTTTTATTTCAATATGAAACAGTTTCAGGGCATCATTATACATCTGCTTGCTGGTTATAAAATCCATACTATTGAGTTCTCTAAAAAGACTTTCGAGGTTCTGCTTCAGATTTTTGCTGTAAGCTGTAAATTTCAGGTTAATCTTTTCTTTCGGTTCATTATTGGTTAATTGGTAAGTTTGTTTGAGCTCGCTGATGAACTTTTGCACCTTCTCTTTCTCGCAACTGTCTTTGATCTTTTTGCCGGTTTGCTTGTCAATCCTGGTTGATACAATATGAAAATGAACACGGTCAATATCGGCGTGTTTATAAACGAAATACGGCTGACTGCCATAACCTAAATGCCCCATCAGCCGGTTTAGTTCGGTTCGGATTCCTTTTTCTCCCAACCTGACCATATCGCTTATTGTTGGGTTAAAAGAAATATGCAGT
>JBBQMW010000191.1:0-6594 GCA_038329265.1 Bacteroidales bacterium
GGAATCGGAATGGAAAAAAACGATTTGCCGCGCATTTTTGAACGCTTCTACAGGGTCGATAAATCGCGGTCGCGCGAGCAGGGAGGCACAGGTCTTGGGTTGTCGATTGTGAAGCACATTATTGAAGCCCACGACCAAACTATCAACGTAAAGAGTGCAGCCGATAAAGGAACGACTTTTACTTTTACACTCGAAAAAGCCAAATAAAAAACAGAAAAAAGGAATCAGAAATTGGAATGTCTGATGAAATTGCTAATTTTCAGGCAATTTTAATGCAAACATACCATCTGAACCAAAAGTAATCTCTACTTTTAAAATCAAATTCAAAACTATTATGAGCGAAAGTCAATCAAAAATTCTGCTGGTAGATGACGAAGTAGACATTCTCGAATTTATCAGCTACAATCTGGAAAAAGAAGGATACAAAGTATATACAGCCCAAAATGGAGCTGAAGCCATTAAAGTAGCAGAAAAAGCGCTGCCTGATCTGATTATTTTGGATGTGATGATGCCCGAAATGGATGGAATCGCAGCCTGCGAAGAAATCAGAAGAATCCCTTCGCTTCAGCATACGATCATTGCTTTTCTGACTGCACGAGGCGAAGATTATTCTCAGATTGCCGGATTCGAAGCTGGTGCTGACGATTACATTACCAAACCAATCCGGCCAAAAGTTTTAGTGAGCAGGGTAAAAGCTTTATTGAAACGCACTTCGGCTCCCGGCATTCCGGCTGCGGCCATCATCGAAAATCCGCATACTGTAACTGTTGGAAGCCTGATAATCGACAAGGAACGCTACCTGATCGTTCAGGACGGAAATGAGATGGTTCTTCCCCGGAAAGAATTTGAATTATTGTCGCTTCTGGTTTCCAAACCCGGCAAAGTTTTCACCCGCGAAGAAATCTATTATTCGGTATGGGGCGATAATGTGGTAGTCGGAGATCGAACCATTGATGTACATATCCGGAAATTACGTGAAAAAATCGGCAACGATCACATCAAAACCTTAAAAGGAATTGGCTATAAATTTGTGGAATAGATCCTCTTCTACGATTTGAACTTTATAACAAAAACCAAACTGATTTATCCTGAAACGGAAAATTGGTTTGGTTTTTTTCTTTTTTTTACGGAAAATAAAAGGCACAATCTGCCTGAATATTAATTTTTCCCTGCAATTCAACAGATCGCACCAGAAGGAAAAGCTTTTTAAATTCAAATACCAAATTTTTCTATATTTGTACCTTTCAAAAAATAAGGTTATAATTTAAGTTCCGATGAGTAATAAATTTCAGGTTTACAAGCAATTAGACCTCTCTCAAATTAATAAAGATGTGTTGAAGCGATGGGAAGCTGACGATACATTTCACAAAAGCATTTCAACCCGTGAGGGTCACCCAACTTTTGTATTCTACGAAGGACCTCCATCAGCGAATGGAATGCCCGGAATCCATCATGTGATGGCACGCGCCATCAAAGATACATTCTGTCGGTATAAAACCATGAAAGGTTTCCGCGTTCACCGTAAAGCCGGCTGGGATACTCACGGACTTCCGGTTGAACTTAGTGTTGAAAAAACACTTGGAATCACCAAAGATGACATTGGGAAAAAAATAAGTGTTGCCGAATACAATGCTGCCTGCCGCACCGAGGTAATGAAATATACCCGCGAATGGGAAGAACTCACACGTCTGATGGGCTATTGGGTGAATATGGATGATCCATACATCACCTACGATAACCGCTACATCGAAACCGTTTGGTGGTTGCTGAAACAGCTTTTCGAGAAAAATCTTCTGTATAAAGGATACACCATCCAGCCATTTTCACCAGCTGCCGGAACCGGTTTGAGCTCTCATGAACTGAATCAACCAGGTTGTTACCGCGATGTAAAAGATACAACAGCCGTGGCACAATTTAAAGCCATCCGGAACGAAAAATCAGAATTCCTCTTTAAGAACCTTGAAACTAATTTGTACTTTCTGGCATGGACAACCACTCCCTGGACTTTGCCATCGAACACGGCTCTGTGTGTTGGTCCGAAAATTACCTACCTCACAGTACAAACATTCAATCCATACACGGGCGATCCAGTTACTCTAATTCTGGCGAAAAACCTGTTGGCAGCTCATTTCGATCCAAAGAATGATAGCCTTGCGTTGGAAGATTACAGCGTTGGTGATAAAAAAATACCTTATCGTGTACTGGGTGAATATTCAGGAACCGAACTTCAGGGAATCAATTACGAACAACTTATCAATTGGGTAAAACCAAAAGGTGATGCCTTCCGTGTGATTACCGGCGATTTTGTAACTACCGAAGATGGAACAGGTATCGTTCATATTGCGCCGACCTTTGGCGCCGACGATGATCGTGTAGCCAAACAACATGGAATCGCACCTCTAATTGTTGACGATCTGGAAGGAAAACGTCAACCACTTGTTGACCGTAACGGCCGCTTCTTTCTGATTGAAAACATGGATCCGTCATTTGTTTCGGAATATGTGAATCAACTTTCGTATTCCGAATTTGCTGGTCGATTTGTGAAGAATGCCTACGACGAAACCCTGACTGAAGATGATGCAACCGCCGATATTGACATCTGTGTGATGCTGAAAAAGGAGAATAAAGCGTTCAAGGTTGAAAAACATGTTCACACCTATCCGCATTGCTGGAGAACCGACAAACCAATTCTTTATTATCCGCTTGATTCATGGTTTATCCGCACCACTGCAGTAAAAGATCAAATGATCGCACTCAACAATACCATCAACTGGAAACCAGCCTCAACCGGAACAGGACGCTTCGGAAACTGGCTCGAAAACCTGGTGGACTGGAACCTGAGTCGCTCACGTTTCTGGGGAACACCGCTCCCATTGTGGAGAACTGAAGATGGAATGGAAACAAAGTGCATTGGATCGGTTGAAGAATTGATGAACGAGATGAACGCTGCAGTTACAGCGGGAGTGCTGGATAAAAACATCTTCGAAGGATTTGTAATTGGAAACAATTCCAAAGAAAACTATGAGCTGATTGATTTGCACCGTCCGTTTGTCGACGACATCTTTCTGGTTTCGGCTTCAGGAAAGAAAATGTTCCGCGAGCCCGACCTGATCGACGTTTGGTTTGATTCAGGGGCAATGCCATATGCGCAGCACCATTATCCGTTTGGCCTCCCCCCAACCCCCTCCGAAGGAGGGGGAGCAGAAGAAGCCCCCTCTAACTTCCCTCAAGGGGGAGAACTCGATCCAAAGTATCAGACAGCAAGGTCATCAGCTTATCCTCTTTTAAAAGAATTAGCTGAAAAACAAAAAGAAAATCCAACTGAAGCTGAGATTTTTCTTTGGAATAATTTGAGAGGCAAAAAACTGGAAGGTTACAAATTTCGGCGTCAGCATATCATCGATCAGTTTATTGTTGACTTTGTTTGTTTAAAAAAGCAATTGATTATTGAGGTTGATGGCGGATATCATAGCCTCCCAGAGGTTGAGTTTTCAGATAAACAGAGAACAGATATCTTTGAGAGTTTTGGATATAAAGTTATTCGGTTTTCGAATGAACAAATTCTTACTGAAATAGAAGTTGTTCTGGAGGAAGTCATTCGCGTACTGAACTCCCTTCCCCTTGGGGGAAGGGTTGGGGATGGGGCTTTAGGGATTCCTTTCCCTGCCGATTTTATAGCCGAAGGTGTTGACCAGACACGTGGATGGTTCTTCACATTACACGCCATTTCAACCATGATTAGTGGATCGGTGGCCTTTAAAAACATTATATCAAACGGATTGGTGCTCGACAAGAGTGGAAACAAAATGTCGAAACGCCTGGGCAATGCGGTTGAACCGTTTGCAGCGATCGAAGAAAACGGCTCCGATCCGCTACGTTGGTACATGCTCACCAACTCGCAGCCCTGGGACAACCTCAAATTTGATATTTCCGGAGTTGACGAAGTGAAACGCAAATTCTTCGGAACGCTTTACAATACTTACAACTTCTTCGCCATGTACGCCAACATCGACGGGTTTACTTATGCCGAAGAAGAAATTCCTGTTCCTGACCGGCCTGAGCTGGATCAGTGGATTATTTCGTTGCTGAATACTTTGATTGAAGAAGTTGGGGAAAGTTATGAAACCTACGAACCGACACGGGCAGGACGGGCAATTTCAGAGTTTGTCTCAGAAAATCTGAGTAATTGGTTCGTTCGTTTGAGTCGCAAACGCTATTGGGGCGGTTCGTACGATCAGGACAAAGTTTCGGCCTACCAAACACTTTACACTTGTTTGAATGTTGTTGCAAAACTTTCGGCGCCAATCGCTCCTTTCTTCTCCGATTTGCTTTATACCGATCTGAATAAAATAACAGGAAAAGAAACCGACCAAAGCGTCCATCTTTCTGATTTTCCGGCTTGCGACGAATCGGTGATCAATAGCGATCTGGAACAACGTATGGCGCTTGCTCAAAAAGCATCATCCATGATTTTGAGCCTTCGACGGAAAGAAAAACTGAAAGTTCGTCAGCCATTGGCAAAAATTATGGTTCCCGTTTTGAGCAAAGACTTTCAGGAACAATTTGATGCGGTTAAGAATATTATTCTTTCGGAAGTTAATGTGAAAGAAGTTGAATACCTGACTGATGCAGCCGGGATTATCAGCAAAAGAATAAAGGCCAACTTTAAGACACTGGGGCCAAAATATGGAAAACTGATGAAACAGATTTCAGGAGAAATAGCCGTATTCACTCAGGAAAATATCAGTCAAATTGAAAAATCAGGAGTTTACAACCTGAACATCAACGGCGAACATGTTTTGTTAAGTCTCGAAGATGTTGAAATTCAAACTGAAGATATTCCGGGTTGGCTGGTTGCCAGCGAAGGTGGGCTTACCATCGCGCTCGACATCAATTTGACTGAAGAACTAAAGCAGGAAGGAATTGCCCGCGAGTTTATTAATAAAATTCAAAATATCAGGAAAGACAGTGACTTTGAAGTGACCGACCGTATCGTGCTGAAAATTCAGAAACACGAATTTTACAATGCTGCGGTGCTTCTTTTCAAAGACTACATCAGCAATCAAACACTTGCTTCAGAATTAGTTATGGTCGATTTGATTGAATCTGTAAATTCACATCTGGTTGAAATAGATACCGATGTTGAAGCACGCATTCAGGTTCTACGGAACTAGTAATTTTTAAAGAATCCAGAATGAATAATAGCTTGTTTGGAATCGAATTATTTTTATACTTTTAGAGTCTGAGGCAAGCAGACACAACTTGAATCACGTACGAAAAATTAAAGCTTTAAAGTTATGAGTGAAAAAAACAGATATTCGGATGATGAGCTTCAGGAATTTAAATCATTAATTCTTGAAAAACTCGAAAAGGCACAAAAGGACTATGTCATGTACAAAAGCTCCATAACCCAGAGCGACGGAAATGATACGCAGGATACCTCTCCAACATTTAAAGTATTGGAAGAAGGAGCAGCAACGCTTTCGAAAGAAGAAGCAGGAAAGCTTGCTCAGCGTCAGCAAAAATTTATTCAGTATTTGCAGGCAGCATTGGTACGTATCGAGAATAAAACTTACGGTATTTGCCGCGAAACAGGTAAGCTGATCTCGAAAGAACGTCTGCGTGCAGTTCCCCATGCTACGCTTAGCATCGATGCGAAGAACAATCAAAAGTAAAAACTGAAAAGAAATAGTTGGAAATGATTGGAGGAGCAATTCTTTCAATCATTTTTTTATAAGCCTTAATCATGTCAAAAATAAATAAATCAATCCTCATTGTTGTTTTGGTCTTGCTGGTCGATCAAATCCTGAAGATATGGATCAAAACGAACATGACTCTTGGACAGGAATTCAAAATAATCGGACACTGGTTCATCATTCACTTTGTCGAAAATAACGGCATGGCCTTTGGATTCGAATTTGGAGGTGAATATGGAAAAATCTTCCTGAGTTTATTCAGGGTGGTGGCAGTATTTGGCATTGGCTGGTATATCCTGAAAATGGTAAAGAAAGATGTGTCTATGGGTTTTATTGCATGTGTTTCGCTCATTTTTGCAGGTGCAATCGGAAATATTATCGATAGTGCATTCTACGGATTGATTTTCAACGACAGTTACGGACAAGTTTCAACTTTATTTCCTGAAGGTGGCGGATATGCTACTTTCCTGCATGGTCGGGTGGTCGATATGTTTTACTTTCCACTGATATCTGGCACTTATCCCGATTGGGTTCCTTTGGCCGGAGGAAGCGATTTTCAATTTTTCCGCCCGGTGTTTAATGTAGCCGACTCTGCCATTTCGATTGGAATTTTCTCGATCATCTTCTTTTACAGGCAACAATTCAACAAACTTGATCTGCACGGGAATGATTCTCATGAAGAAGAAACCCTGCCGAAAGAAGAGCCAATTGCAACTTCTGAAAATGAATCATCGAAAATTTGATAATTTCGTTTGTGAAATCAGTGTGAATTCAGTAAACTTGCATTCCGAAAAAAAGCGTTCAGTTTATTTAGTTGTAATTTTTACCTGAAAGAAAAACCATAAAATATTTCAGGGCCTATAGCTCAGTTGGTTAGAGCACCTGACTCATAATCAGG
>JBBQMW010000192.1:0-6503 GCA_038329265.1 Bacteroidales bacterium
CACTAACAAGGGAAATATAACCAATAAGCTTGTAACTTATCCGGCATTTATAAATCCCGGTATTGGTGTTCCGTCTGAAGTTGATTTTCACTTGAAAAGCAGCAGTCCGGCTATAAATAAGGGCAACAACGCTTTCGGTTCAGAAACCGATTTAGATGGAAAAATACGGCCTCAGGACAATACAATTGAAATGGGCTGTTATGAATATTTAATTACCACCGGGTTAATTCAATTGCCTCATTACCCTGCCGGTTTGACACCAAAAGTAAATATCTACCCCAATCCTGTAACGGGCAATAGTTTTACAATTTTCCTGAATGAATATTCAAAAACCTGCGACACTTCAGTTGCGATTATCGATTTGACAGGTAAAGTTTTTTATGAAACCGTGATTGCATCACAACAAAAAGAAATATCTGTTCCTACCAGCTGTTTGCCCTATGCAGGTTTATATATGGTTCGAATTACAAACAATAAGATGGCTTTCACTGGTAAATTCATCAAGAGTTAAAGTAATACTAACTGTTTAGGATTTATTACTTCTGCTTCTGGGAAAGTTTTATCAAATTTTACGTGCTATGGTAAAGACATTGCTGATACTTACAGTCTTATTACTCTCAATCCATTCGATTGCTCAGGAATACAAAACAGGTACAAGCCGTTTTGATTCAGATTGGCTGTTTCACAGGGGTGGCGCATTGGGTGCGGATAGTCCTGATTTTGATGACTCTGCCTGGCGTCCCATCGAGTTACCTCATGACTGGAGCATTGAAAACCTGCCCGGCACTAATTCGCCTTATCATCGCGATGCTATTAGTCAGATTAATGGCGGTTTTACAACCGGAGGAACCGGATGGTACCGAAAACATTTTACAGTTCCATCGATTCAAAAAGGGAAATGTATAATCATTCAGTTCGACGGAATTTACATGAATTCGGAAGTTTGGATTAACGGCACTTCTCTTGGAAGCCACCCGTATGGATATAGTTCATTTTGGTTCGATTTGTCGAAATACATCAAATATGGCGAGGAAAATATTCTGGCAGTGAAGGTTAGAAATGAAGGTGAAAACAGTCGCTGGTATTCCGGATCGGGAATTTACCGGCATGTTTGGCTTCGAATTACTGATCTTGTGCATGTAGCTCAATGGGGAACAACGATCACCTCTTCCGAGATAAGCCAAAGTATGGCCAATGTAAGCATTAAAACCAGGTTGAATAATGATTACGATTCATCGAGGTCGGTAAAACTGATTTCCAGAATTGTAGATAAAGACGGAATGGAATCAGGCAGGGTTGAATCGATGCAAAATATTGAAGGGAATCAATCTGTCCTGATTCCTCAACAAATTAAGGTAATCAATCCTCAACTCTGGTCAACTGAAAACCCGTTTATATATACTGTTGTCAATGAAGTTTACAGTAATAATTTATTGCTCGACCGTATTGAAGCAAAATTTGGAATCAGAATGATCCAATTTGATGCCAAGAATGGATTCCGATTAAATGGAGAACCTATGAAACTCAAGGGAGGCTGTGTTCATCATGACAATGGCCCGCTTGGTGCAAAAGCTTATGACCGTGCAGAAGAAAGACGGGTAGAACTACTCAAAGCAAGTGGTTTTAATGCCATCAGATCGGCACACAATCCTCCTTCACCGGCCTTTCTTGACGCATGCGACCGACTCGGTATGATGGTAATTGACGAAGCCTTTGATATGTGGCAGGATGCCAAAACAGCAAATGATTATCATTTGTTCTTCGAAAAGTACTGGAAATCGGATTTGGAAAGCATGGTGAACAGAGATATGAATCATCCCTCCATAATTATGTGGAGTATCGGCAATGAAATACCTGAAAAAACAAAGCCTGAAACCATCAAAACGGCAAAAATGCTGGCCGATTATCTTCGAACAATTGATACTTCAAGACCTGTAACTTCAGGAGTAAATGATGCCGCAACCGATAAAGACCCGTTTATATCGGCTTTGGATGTTATCGGATACAACTATAAACCGGATAACTATGCCCCTGATCGTTTAAGGGTGCCCGAAAGGGTTATTTATGGTTCAGAATCCATGCCACTTGAAGCATTTTTGTATTGGATGGGAGTTGTTGACAATCAGAACGTTATTGGCGATTTTGTCTGGACAGCTTTTGATTATCTGGGCGAAGCAAGCATTGGCTGGAGAGGATATTATCAGGAACAGAATTTTTATCCCTGGAATGTTGCTTATTGTGGAGATATTGATATTTGTGGATGGAAGCGTCCGCAATCCTATTATCGCGATGCGCTTTGGAAAAAGAATCAATTGTCAGTGTTTGTAAAACCGCCGGTTTTGTCGTTCGATGAAAATCCGAAACGTGTCGATGGTTCAAAATGGCATTGGTTCGATGCAGTTGCTGACTGGAACTGGCCAGGCTATGAAAACCAAATGCTTGAAGTCAGTACATATTCTTCGTGCGACAAAGTTGAACTTTTCCTGAATAACAAATCCTTGGGAATACTTCCCACAAACTGCTCCACCGAATTTAAGGCAAGCTGGAAAGTTCCATATCAGAGCGGAGAACTTAAAGCGATAGGCTATACTGGAAAAAATCAGACGAATATCTCAGTATTAAAAACTGCCTCTGAGGTTTCGCAGATTAAGCTTTCAGCCGACCGAAATCTGATTTCAGCCGATGGACAGGATTTAAGCTACATTACTGTTGAGCTATTGGATGATTCTGGCTCAATAAATCCCAAAGCTGAAAACATCATCAATTTTGAGATTGAAGGATCCGGGAAGATTGTTGCAGTTGGAAATGCCAACCCTATGAGTATTGAAAGCAGCCAGGGGAATTTGCGTAAAGCATGGCGTGGGCGCTGCCTGGTCATCGTAAAATCTGATAAGCAGGCCGGGAGAATTATTCTTAAGGCATCGGCTGAAGGCTTAAAACCTGCTCTGGCTGAAATTGAATCGAAAAACAAATAAATGACTAAGATGAAGACAAAAATAATTATTCTAACCATCGTTTTACTGACAATTTTTGCCAATGGCTTTTCTCAGGGAAACGCCGAAAGAATTGATCTTTCAGGGAACTGGAAATTCCAAACGGGTGATAGTCCAGAGTATTCCAAACCTGAATTTGATGATCGGAATTGGAAAAGCATACAGGTTGGTAAAAATTGGACATCTCAGGGTTATTGTGATTACGAAGGTTCGGCTTTTTACCGCAGAAATTTGGTTATTCCATACTCATTCAATAAAGTCAATACTTATTTTGGAAACAGGTTAAAGCTTAGCTTGGGAAAGATTTACAATACAGGAGTGATCTGGTTTAATGGAACTGAAATTGGTGAAAATACCGACGGTAAATACTCCATTCCGTTCGAATTGGTCAAATGGAATAAGTCGAATCAAATTGCGGTTAAAGTCCATGGTGCAGGTGGAGGAGGAGGATTGTTTGAAGGCGATTATGAAATTGTTCCCTTTGAAGAGTTATCGGACCTGGTTTTGATTCAATCAGAGAATATACTTGCAGATTGCTCACAAGCTAATTTGAGACTTTCAAAAACCATTAATTTTAAATTTCTAAGCTCTTTTCATAAGCTTCCTGCACAATTTAAATTGAAAATTTTCAACAAACAAACCGGCGAAGTAGTTCAGGAAAAAACAAACGAGATCGTTATTGGTACTGACTCAGACAGCAGTTTCACTTATTCATTGCAAATAAAAAATCCTGGATTTTACAAAGCGAACTATTCTTTGTACTCCAAAATGCTGAAAGATACTCTTTCCAGCAATGTGCTTTTAACGTACAAATTGGGTAATCATTCTAATCAACATACAGTTAATCCTCTTGTCAATAACAGAATTCCGGGAAAGGTGGCTTCTTTCGATTTAAGCAAAATCCAACTGAATGGTTATCTGGGAGATCGGGTTGAGGCAAATGTAACAGAACGTCTCTTGAAAATTGACGAACAAGGAATTCTGGAAGGATTTTACAATCGCCCTGGCACCCAAACCTGGGTGGGTGAATACCCTGGAAAATATCTTCATGCAGCCTCACGTGCCTGGCGAAATTCAGGTAACATACAGCTTAAAACACAGATGGACCGGATTGTTGATGTATTGCTGGCAAGTCAGGATAAAGATGGTTATTTGGGAACTTATGCCCCCGAAAATTACTGGACAGGCTGGGATGTCTGGGCTCATAAATACGACTTGTTGGGTTTGTTAAGTTATTATTCGGTAACCGGACATCAACCGGCATTGGACGCCTCCATTAAGATAGGAGATCTGATGTGTAAAACCTTTGGTAATGCTCCCAGACAACTGAATATTGAAGAGCATGGTGAACATGTCGGGATGGCTTCGTGCAGTATTCTTGAACCCATGACCGAACTTTACCGATTCACCGGTGATCAGAAATACCTTGACTTTTGCAAATATATCCTCGAAGCTTATGATCATCCAAAAGGTCCCAAAATTATTACCACGTTGAATACTATCGGGAAAGTAAACCTGACGGCCAATGCCAAAGCCTATGAAATGATGTCGAACTTTACCGGAATCATAAAATTATATCAACTCACTGGCGAACCGAAGCTTCTTTCAGCCATGGAAACTGCATGGAAAGATATTGTTGCCAAGCGTCTGTACATTACCGGAACCTGCAGCAAAGGCGAGCATTTTCAGGACGATTTTGTACTTCCTGCTGAAAATGACGACCACATGGGCGAAGGCTGTGTTTCGACCACCTGGATTCAATACAATCAGGCCATGTACAATCTGACCGGCGAAGCAAAATACATCGATGAAATTGAAAAAACGATATACAACCATTTGCTGGCTGCCGAAAATCCGACGACCGGATGTGTTTCGTATTATACTGCTTTGCAGGGCAAGAAACCTTATCGCTGTAATATTAATGCCCATTGCTGTCTGGCCAGTATTCCGCGTGGAATTGCTGCTATTCCTGAACTTGCATACACAAAAAGTGCGATTAATGGCTGCAACATCAATATCTATTCTTCGGGCAATTTTACTGACAGCCTGAAAACTACCGATGGCAAATTAGTTTCGGTAAAGCTTTCCATTGATTCAGAATATCCTGCGAACGGCAACGCCAAAATTAAGGTATCAGCCTCCAAACCTGCCGGTTTTACTATCGCTTTGCGTGTTCCGGCATGGTGTAAAAACTTCACGGCAAAGATTGAAGGTCAGGAATACAAAGGCATTCCCGGAGAATACCTCGAACTTAAAAGAACCTGGAAAGAAAATTCCACCATTGACATTTCGATGGATTTAAACATTCAGCAATTGGATGGCGGAAAGAGCTATCCGGGATTTGTGGCCATTAAAACCGGTCCTCAGATTCTGGCTTTCGATCAGGCTTTAAATCCTGAAATTACCAATCCTGATCAGATCGAAATTGAGAATATTGATATTAAGCTGTTGTCCAAATCAGACCTGCCAGCAAATTGGTTTGGAGCTGATGTTTACCGTTTAAATGCCAGTTACAATAATAAACCAGTGATTCTGAAACTAGTACCTTTTGCCGAAGCCGGTCAAACAGGTGGCGAAGTCAGGGTGTGGATGAAAAGGAAATAGATTAAATCTTATTGATGAATCATACAAAGTATATAGCCATTAGCTTAAGGCAATTCCTGCCAATTTTTGGGTTGCTACTGTTTTCCTTTTCAGGAAATGCCCAAAAAGAATCGTGTAAAGATGATATCCTGAATAAGGTAAATGCCATGATTGGGACCGGGGCAAATGGTGCTGTTATTCCGGTTGCTGTTGCCAACAAAGTGCTGTTTTCACTGGCGATGGGACCCGACCGGAACGGAGAAATCAGGCCAATAGATGTGCAGCGTTTAAAGGAAAATTTTAGATGGTAGCGTATCATAATTTTATTTTTATCAGTAGTCAAAAATATTAAAGCACCATGTCTATATTTTTTATCATCTATTTTTATCACTTTTTTCAATAATGTTGGGGTTCTTTGATTGTGAATTCTGTTTCAATAATGATGTTTGAATGCAAATCATAAATAAATAGTTATTGTACTGTAAGTCAAATAAATAACTAAGTTTTAATCGAAGTATTGAATATAAGTTAATTCACTTTAAGAGAAAAATGGCATATTTACTTAAAAAATTAAATCTCATGAGAAGAATACTTATTCTAGTATTGATTTTATCCCTGTCTTTTTTAGGTTATTCCGAAAAAAAAGAAAGGGCTGGAATTAAAGTTAACCAATTCATTGGCACATCAGGAAGTGGCAATGTAATTCCGGTTGCAGTGGCTCCGCATGGGATGGTTCAGCTTGGCCCCGACACCCGAAACGGCGGAAGTGGATATTATTACTCCAATAAAACCATTCTTGGATTTTCTCATACCCATAAAACCGGCGGTGGATGTAACGATTTTCAGGATATTTTACTACAGCCGACCACAGGAATTCTTAATCTGAATCCGGGTGATGAAAATATTCCGGGTTCGGGATATCGTTCA
>JBBQMW010000193.1:0-6490 GCA_038329265.1 Bacteroidales bacterium
GTAGCAAAGGCTAGCCTTCCTCAAATAAAGGAAACACTCGAATTGTTAATCATGGCTGGCTTGGCGTTTCCGGTTTACCATACTTCTGCCAATGGCTTTCCTCTAGGGGCGCAGATGAATTCGAAGAAGTTTAAGGTTTTGTTGTACGATACCGGTATTTTTCAGCATATTCTCGGTTTAAATATTCGTGAATATCTTGTGGTTGAAGATATGGATATGGTAAATAAGGGGAACCTGGCCGAAATTTATGCAGGACTCGAATTAATTAAGGCATCTTCCATCTTCGATAAGCCCCAGCTATTTTACTGGCACCGGCAGGAAAGAAGCAGCAATGCTGAGGTTGATTATGTGATCAGGCAAGGAAATGAAATTGTGCCCCTTGAAATAAAGTCCGGATACAGCGGAAAGATGCAAAGTATGCGTTTGTTTATGAAAGAAAAGAAGCTAAATCGCGGCATCCGTTCTTCACTGGAAAACTTTGGCCGGGATGGAAACATTGAAATTGTACCGCTTTATGCAGTTTCAACCTTAATCAGGAAATAATTGTGACTGAATACTGTGACTGAGAACTTAAACCTCCCGGTCCTTCCAGTCACCGTTTTCGCGAATAAGAGCTTCCAATTCTTCGACAGCCAGCTCAAAAGGAATGTGCCTTTTAATAAGTTTTTGTCCTTTGTAAAGGTTTACATTTCCCGGACCTGCACCAACAAAGCCATAGTCAACGTCACCCATTTCTCCTGGACCATTCACAACACAGCCCATAACGCCGATTTTCAAGTGATCCAAATGGTTAAAATGTGCTTTTATTTTTATCGTAGTTTCATGAAGGTCGAATAACGTGCGGCCACAACCAGGACAAGAAATAAATTCAGTTTTGGTGAGACGCATCCGGCTGGCCTGAAGAATGGAGAAGCTTAAATCTTTCAGATCGGTAAATGTAATTTGTTCCGATTCGTTGGTAATACACAATCCATCGCCATACCCGTCAATCAATATACCGCCGATGTCGGCAGCAGCCTTTATCTGGAGATTATCAAGATAGCGTTCATTGTATTTCCTGAAAATCACAACCGGGACTTTCCAAATGTGCGATTCAAGCGTCATAAAGAAAGCACGAAGCTCGGCAAACGGATTTTTATTGAAACTTTCAAGAATAAGAATGGTTTTTCTGGTTTGCTTCAGCTTGGTAATAATTTCAGGATTCTCATTCATGAAATGATCAAATTCCTCTTTGTTGGTGCGGATAAACTTGGTTTGGCCCCAATGCGATCCACCAAACAAATATTCCTCCAACGTAAGAACCGGATAAGAATTACCTTCCAGATCGAGCACTTCGTGATTATTGAAAAAATACTCCGGAATCTGTTTCCCGCGCAATGGCAGAATTTCTGAAAGAGTTCGGCCACGGAGATCGGCCATTACAATTGGCACATTTTTATCACCCATTTTCAGAACAGGACGTACTGAACGCCGCTCATATTCAAATGGATTAATTTGAGCAAAAAGCGGTGCATTTATAGGTTTGTGATTGCGGTATGTCTCAATATGATTGATCAGCTTACGGGCAACAGAAATTTCATTTTCAGGAGCCTCAGTTAGTGAAACACGAATGGTATCACCAATTCCGTCGGCCAGCAATGCTCCGATTCCAACGGCTGATTTAATACGTCCGTCCTCTCCTTCTCCGGCTTCGGTAACGCCCAGATGAAGCGGAAAACTCATCTCTTCAAGTCGCATCTTAAAATTCAGGAGGCGCACTGTATGAACCATCGTTCGGGTATTACTCGACTTGATGGAAATAACCACATTTACAAAATCCTGACTTTTACAGATACGTAAAAACTCCATGACAGACTCAGCAATACCTGCCGGAGTATCACCATAACGGCTCATAATACGATCAGATAATGAACCTTGATTCGCTCCAATCCGGAGTGCTGTATTTGTATCTTTTAAAAGTTGTAAAAAGGGAACGAACTGTTCTTCAATTTTCTGAAGTTCCGCTTTATATTCTTCGTCAGTAAAAAGATGATGTTCGAATTTAGCCCGCTTATCGTAGAAATTCCCGGGATTGATCCTGATTTTAAAAACATATTTTGCAGCTATTTCTGCTAAATGGGGATTGAAATGAATGTCGGCCACCAATGGATTTTCATATCCGCGGGCAACCAGTTCCCGTTTAATGTTTTGCAGATTTTCGGCATCATTAACTCCTCTTACAGTAACACGAACAAAGTCAGCTCCACTTTTAATTATTCGGATAATCTGTTCAACTGTAGCTTCGGTGTTACTCGTATCGGTGTCGGTCATCGATTGAATACGGATCGGATTCTTATCTCCAAGCAATACTCCACCCACCTTCACCAGAGAAGTACTCTGCCGCTGGTATTTCATCAAATCCTCTATGTAGTTAAAATTCTGATCCTTCATTAACCATTGTATTGATGGGCGACAAAGTTAATTTAAAGTTAATAAAAACGAAAGCCGACAGCCTATATTACAGGGTCCAGACTCAAAAAATCTGACAATGACATCTCAAGATCCTGATCTGTAAAAAATACCGGACTATTATAAATCTTCGAAATATGGGTTCTGCCTGATATAAAGGCGATGTAATCCGGAGAAATCTTTACTTTTGCTTATCTAAATTCAGGCTGAAATGACAATAAAAATATCAGAGGTAAGTAAACTTTACGGAAATCAGAAGGCACTTGATCAGGTTTCATTTGAAATTAAAACCGGGGAACTCGTCGGATTTCTTGGACCAAATGGCGCCGGTAAATCTACCCTGATGAAAATTATCACCGGTTACCTGGCTGCTGATGGCGGGTCAGTAGAAATAAATGGCAGCCTCGTTGAAACAAAAAATATTTCACTTCGCTCATCGATTGGATATTTGCCCGAAAATAATCCACTTTACACCGAATTGTATGTCAGGGAATTTCTGGAAATGGTGGCCGGATTCTATAAGCTTCAGAATAAAAAAGAACAGGTTTCGAAAATGATAGAACTTACCGGACTAAAAGCGGAACAGCATAAAAAAATCGGAGCTCTTTCGAAAGGATACCGCCAAAGGGTTGGACTGGCGCAGGCACTCATTCATGATCCGGCAGTTCTGATCCTCGACGAACCAACAACTGGGTTGGATCCCAATCAGCTGGACGAAATCAGGCAGTTAATCCGGGAAATCAGCAAAAATAAAACAGTTATGCTTTCAACACACATTATGCAGGAAGTTGAAGCTATTTGTAACAGAGTCATCATTATAAACAAGGGCATTTTAGTTGCTGATGGGTCAATCGATCAGCTAAAGGGCGGACAAATTGGTCAAAAACAAACAGTGTTGGTGGAGTTCGATAAGATTCCTGATTTGGACAGCCTTCGAAAAATTCAGGGTATCAGTAAAATTGAACAGCTTAATCCGAAAACTTATATTGCAGAATCGGATAGCGGACAGGATCTGCGTCCGAATATTTTTCAGTTTGCAGTTGATAATCAGCTTATTTTGCTCACATTAAAAGAACAGCAGCAAAGTCTCGAAAATGTATTTCAGGAATTGACACGATAACTATTAAAATATCCCCCTAAATTTTGGTATTTAATCAATTAGCGAACATCGCTATCGGGTTTCGTGTTGTAGATACTTAAACTGGAATTGCGATATGATTTATTCTTCCGAAGCCGATATTGTTCCATTGGTTAAAAGCCTTACTCAAGGTTTGCAGCCATATGCACTTGCCAATCATATTCAAATCTCATTTTCATCCGGCATAAAAAAACAGATAATAAACTACCAGCCTTTTTTGCTCACCCAATCGATTGTTCAGCTAATTTGCAGCATTATTAGCTTCATCCCTCCAAAAAGCAAAATACAGGTACAATTATTTTTCTGTTCAGAAAATAAAAATCTGTTTATTGAAATAGAAAATACCGGTATCAACTTAATGAGTGTTACTGAATTTAATGTTCAAAATGGGTATTTATTTGAAGTGTTTCCAAAACCCAATGGCACCTTGTACCGCCTTGCAATTCCTTTACAACCAGAAACTTCCCTGTTGATCCAACCTGATAAACCAAATACATCCGGTAATATTCCCCAGTTTTATGCTGAAATTCAAAAGCGCCTACGCTCGCATTTTACTGAAGCTGAAAAACATCTTGCAACGCTTGAAAAAAGTCAGCCAAAGGAAGCCGCTTTTATGCAACGAATCAATGCACTTATTAAAGCTAACCTGGAAGATGAAAATTTTGATACTGAGACTCTCTCTGAAGCCATGTCGATGAGCCGGACACAATTATTCAGGCGGTTGAAATCACTTATTCGGCAAGCACCAGCAAATTATATCAAAACTATCAGGCTTCAAAAAGCCAAGGAATTTCTTGAAACTGCAGATCTGACAGTGAGTGAAGTAGCCTTCAAAACCGGGTTTCAGAACCTGAGTCATTTTACCAATATTTTCCAGAAACAATATGGAGTACTACCATCAGTTTTTCGCCGCAGCAATAAAAGTGCAACAAATGAATAAAAGATTGCAATAAAAGAGATAGTAATCTTTAATTACAGTATATACCTTTGATAAAACATTAAACCTTAATAGTATGGAACAGCTAAAGAAAAACAAGGAGTTTGTTATCCGTTATGTCAATGCACTCAGCGGAATTACTAAAACCAGGGAAATCATGGCTGAATATCTCGATGATGAAGAATTGGTTAATCACATTATCTTCTTCGACTCCGTATTTCCCAAATACGAAATGTTTGCCGACGAAATAACCGCCGAAGGTAACCGGGTGGTTGTTCGGGCCAGACTTAAAGGATGCCATCAGGGTGAACTGAACGGGATAAAAGCTACTAATCGGAATGTTGAATTTCCTTTTGTTATTAGCTATGATATCGAAAACGGGAAAATCGTTCATCATTGGTTGATAGCCGACCAAATGATGTTGATGGAACAACTTGGTGTTATGAATGCACCTGTATAAACGTAGGTGCTATTTCAGAATTAGCTTTGGTCCGACGATTAAAATGCTACCATAGCATTCAAATTCAACATTTTACAAATTAAAGGTACAGGTTTGAGAAAAATGTAATTATCAATCTCCGCGATAGCGATGCGTAAAATCTAATCAAATTATTAACACTCATTTTATGAAAAAAATAATCCTTTTGGTGATCGTATTGTCACAAATCATGTCACCTGCCAATGCACAACTTATGAAAAAGCTGAATCAAAAAATAAACCAGGCAACAGATAAGGCACTTGGTATTGATCAGCAGGATAATAAAAAGCAAATATCCCTTGAAAAGAAGGAAGATGATGCACAATCAGAATACAGCGATGTTACCGAAAATAATGAGAAACCCATTTTTGTAGATGCTGCACCTGCCAATGGGAAAATGGTGTTGAAATTAAAGAAAAAGGATCTGTTTTGGGGCGGCTATATTACCATAATTGGCCAGCCAAAAAAAGGTGATGCGAATGCGAATGTGTTGGATTTTATTAATGCAAGGGTGGGTAGTTTGTATAACTCAGGCGAGATAAGCGGTTATGCTATTTATTTTGATGGACAACGGCTTTTAAATGACCCAATCATTATTCCGCTGCGGCCGGAGTTTATCAGTTACGACATCAATAAAACGCCTTTCTTTTCATCAAAGGAAGGCACAAGTTCAGGGCCCCCTGATATGGCGGCTGTGCAGGCAAAAATGCAAGAAATGCAAAATAGAGGCGGCAAACCCATGACGAAGGAAGAGGAAGAATCAATGAAGAACACATTTACAATGAAAGTTACACCGCCTACATTTTCTTTTAATCATAATGAAAAAACTTACGGGCCATTTGAAGGTACAGGAGAAAAAATGTTGGTATTAAAATCAATGACAGATGGTAAACCAACCGGAAAATTTTATGGCATTGGTACCGAAACTATTATAGGTAAAGATGCATTTACCAGCAACTCCTTAATACAAACTGAAAAAACGGTTGTCCGTGTAAAGAATGGTTTTCAAACCACACCAACTTACCCAGGCGGTTTTATGGCAATGGCACAAGGAAATGCTGTCAATACATTTTCAAACGGTAAAACAGTTCCAGTCATTCAAGTTGCAGGTATTCAAAAAAGCATGTACGACGCTATACCTAATGGAGGTAAATATTTTTCCGAAATATATGGAACAGATAGCTGCCATGTGGTATGTATTGTTACTGAAATAGATAAAACCAATCACATGGCTAAAACTCCGATGGAAGCGATCGTAGATTATAAAACGGTGCTTAAATATCCGGTAGAAATTACAAAAAAAAACTTGTTGGTGGCAAGGAACCCGGCTAAATCTGTTTTATATAAAATGCACACCCTCTATTATCCGGATGGCACCAATGAAACCATTGACAATGTTGGTGATGCACAATTAGTAAGTTTTAATGGCAAAGAATATATTGTTTGGTTTGAAATGAAAAAAGTGGCAGACGGGCATGAAATTTATGTG
>JBBQMW010000194.1:0-6455 GCA_038329265.1 Bacteroidales bacterium
GTCTGCACAAGCGGGCGCGTCGAGGGCACAACACGCACAGTGACACGAGCCGTGACCGGCTCGGTAAGCAACTGGTCGGATCTCAGCACGAGGTCGACGACGACCTCGTCACCGGGCTGGGCGCCACCGAGAGGGGCACTCGCGGTCAGGGTGCCTCCCGAGACTCCGACACGAAGCGCACCGGTCGCGCCAGACAGCTCGGCAGCGAACTGCAAGCTCTGGATAATTGACTCGTTAGGATGCGAGACGGCAGCACGCAGGTCACGCTCGATGCTGGCCCCGTCGGCCTCCACGAGCACCTCGAAGGGGGTGAACACCGGGGCGACATCGCGGCTTTCGGGGTCGCCCACGATGAGAGGAATTTCGATGGGTGTTCCGCCGTCAACGTCGGTAATGCCATCGGTGACCAACACGGTGATGCTCTGAGCATCACCGCGCTGCTCCTGGTTGGGAGTCACGCGCAGCTCGGTTTCGGTGACTTCGCTCACTGCGTCGAGGCCCGAGGTCGCCGAAAGTACTTCCTCGCCGACAATGACCAGGATGCCGCCCGACGGCACCTCGACCAGGTCACGAATCTGCAGGGTCGTCGTCGTGCCGATGGCCAGCGCCGGCGGGGTATCGACAACCTCTTGCTTGAGGTAGGGGGGCAGTGCGCTCGTTGCCGCCGGCACCACCACAAAGCCGGTCGCGGAGAGACCCGACTGCTCCGAGGTGAGCGTGTAGGCGATGGCCTGTCGCCGATCGGTAAGCGAGATGAGAGCTGTACCCGCGGAGAGGCTCTCAACAGAAGTAGCACCCGGGCCGATCGTCGCCACGACGAGTTCTGCAGGCTCCCCGTCCGGGTTGAAGGCGCCGTCGAGTAGATCGACTTCTACTTGCTCGAGGCCAAGAATCTCGGCGACCGTAAGCACGTGATCCTGGGCGAGCGGTGCCTGTTGGCGGGCATCCGGCGTCACCGTCACCTTCACGAAGGCGTCGTCAACACCACCCTGGGCGTTGGTGATTTCATACCGAAGAACGAAGAAACCCTCGAGTTCGCCAGCGGTGATGGCAATAACGCCGTCGTCGAGAACTTCGCCCGCAATGCCGTCTTCGACCTCGAGCAGGTCAGGTGAGAGAGTGATGGCAGAGTTCGCGGGGTCAGAGTCGTTGTCGAGCAGATCAAAAATTTCAAACCAAACCTGAGTTGGCGTTGAAGTTGATAAAACAAATTATCCAGGCTGAAACAGAATTTGATTTTATCGGAGGTGATGGACTGTATGGACATAATGCGGAGCTGACAAGGGCTTTGGATGATTTGAATAGGCTTTATGTGTTAGATGTGCATAAAGACGAAACCGTTTTTCTCTCAGAACCCAAGTTTTCAATTCCTGAACGTAAAGGGAATAAAGGGCGAATGCCCACTAATATACAGCCGGACATTCAACCGATACAGTTACAGAACTACCTCAAAACGCTTACAGATAAGGATTTTACAACAGAGAATGTACGACAGACCGCTAAGGGTTGGAAGGTGACAAAAGTTCATACTGTAGGGGTTTGGCACTGGGATGGAAAAGAAGAAATAGCACGTAAAAGAACATTGGTGATTACTGTATCAGAGAAAACAAAATTCTCATTGAGCAATGCAGCAAAAGAAGAATATACCAATAAAGAATGGGCATATTTTCAATGCAGCAGGTATTGGGTAGAACGATGTTTTGATGACTGTAAAAACGAATTGGGGATGTCAGATTATCAAGTAACTGGATGGTTAGCATGGCAACACCACATGGCCTTGGTACTGATGGCAAGCCTGTATATCTTAAACTTAAAGCTTGAACAACAGGATGAAATCCCACTTTTAAGCGTTCGGGATGCAAGATTGTTAGTTATCGCAATAACCTTTGCAACTCAAAAAGAAGTCGATAAATGCATGCAACATATCAGAATCAGACATGGAAAAAGACAAGCGGATATTGATAGATATTATACGAAAACTTAGTTTTGTAAAATAGAAATATCAAATGAATCTAAAATACAAAAAAATACAATGGAATTTCCACGAATTATATACGGAACGAGTTATTTGGGAAACCTGTATCATGAACTTTCAGAAGATGAAAAACTGGCTTTGATGCAGGAATGGTTTCGCGTAAATCCAGGAAAAGTGATGATCGACACAGCGGGAAAATATGGGGCTGGTCTGGCGCTCGAGATTATTGGATGGGGATTGGAGAAACTTGGAATAGCGAATGATCAAATAACAATAAGCAACAAATTAGGCTGGTATCGTGAACCTTTGACCAGCAACGAACCAACATTTGAACCAGGTGCCTGGGCTAATTTAAAGTTCGATGCGGTACAGAAAATCAGTTACGATGGAATTCTGGAATGCTGGCGACAAGGATGTGAATTATTGGGTGGAAAATATAAACCTGAAGTTGTTTCGGTACACGATCCGGATGAATATTTAATAGCTGCCAATGATTTCATAGATCGGGAAAAACGACTGGAAGATATACGCGGAGCATACAAAGCTTTATTCGAACTGAAGGAAAAGGGCGAAGTTAAAGCAGTTGGCATCGGGTCGAAAGACTGGTTGGTGATTAAAGAATTGTACGGACAGGTGAAATTCGACTGGGTGATGTTTGCCAATAAATTTACTATTTATCATCATCCACAGGAAATTCGCGACTTCTTTGTCCAGTTAGAAACTGATGGTGTAAGAATCATCAATTCGGCCATTTTTAATGCCGGATTTTTAACCGGAGGAAAATTTTTCGATTACCGGATGACCAATCCGAATAATCCTGCCGATCAACTTTTATTTGCTTGGCGCGAAAAGTTTTTTCAGGTTTGCCGGAAACATCAGGTTGAACCGGGCGATGCCTGTCTAAAGTTTGCCTTATCAGCTCCGCAGGTCACCGCCGTGGCATTGAATCCAAGCAAACCTCACCGAATGGCTCACAACAAAATTGTGGTTGAAAGTGAAATTCCTGAAAAATTATGGCAGGAATTGAAGTCAGAAGGTGTTATCGATCAGAATTATCCATATCTGTAAAATTTCGAACTATGATTATTGATACACATCATCATTTTTGGAATTACAATCCGGTTGAATATGATTGGATTGATGATGAAATGGCTGTTATTCGCCAAAGCTTTTTGCCTGAGCAATTGAAGAAAACACTTGCTCAAACTGATGTTTCAAGTGTAATTTCGGTTCAGGCTCGTCAATGTCTGGAAGAAACCGATTGGCTGCTGAAGTTGGCTACTGAAAATGATTTTATCAAAGGAATAGTTGGCTGGCTTCCTTTAATGGAGAACAACATCGACGAAATTCTTGAAAAATATACTGAAAACAACTGGCTCAAAGGTGTTCGACATGTCATTCATGGAGAAGCAGATCCTGAATTTGTTCTCCGGAAAGATTTTAATCGCGGAATTTCGCTTCTAAAAAAGCAGGATTTGGTTTACGATATTCTGATTACTGAAAATCAATTACCTAATACCATCCGCTTTGTGGATCAGCATCCCGATCAGCAATTTATATTGGATCATATTGCCAAACCCCAAATTAAAACCAATGAAATTAAAGCCTGGAGCCAAAACCTGAAAGAACTTGCACGACGCGAAAATGTTTCATGTAAAATAAGCGGTATGGTTACCGAGGCGGATTATACAAACTGGACTGAAGATCAGTTGCAACCTTATTTTGATATAGTTCTCGAAGCATTTGGCCCATCAAGATTATTATTTGGTTCCGACTGGCCGGTTTGTCTGGTGGCAACAGAATATCAAAACTGGCTGAATCTGGTTAAAAAGGTAGTGGCCAGATTTAGCATTCAGGAACAGGAACAGATTTATTTTAAAAATGCGATTTCAATTTATAAAATCTAGAATTCAGAAAAATGAAAGCAATCGAAATATTAAAACCCGGCGAAATGAAATTGGTAGAGCGCGAAATGCCGGTTGTTGGAGATGGTGATATTCTTTTAAAAATCAATTATATCGGATTTTGTGGTTCCGATTTAAGTACATTTTTAGGTAAAAATCCGATGGTGCAATATCCACGAATTCCAGGGCACGAAATTTCTTCTACCATTCAGGAACTTGGAAATTTGGTTCCGAAGGAGTTTCAGGTTGGACAGTCTGCGACTGTTGTTCCGTACACCAATTGCGGACAATGTACTTCGTGCAGACAGAAACGATTCAATGCCTGCCGGTACAATCAAACTCTGGGAGTGCAGCGCGATGGTGCTATGGCCGAATATATCAGTATCCCTTGGCAGAAGGTGATTGTCGACAACGAACTTTCAGCTTTTCAGTTGGCGCTGGTTGAACCGATGACCGTTGGTTTTCATGCCATCGATAACGGAAAAGTGACCGATCTGGATACTGTTTTGGTGTTTGGCTGCGGAATGATCGGAGCTGGAGCAATTGTTCGTGCTAACCTTCGGGGAGCCACCGTGATTGCTGTGGACATCGACGATTCGAAATTGGGAACTGCCCGGAAACTTGGCGCCAACTATACCGTGAATTCGATGAAACAAAACCTGCATGAGGAGCTGGTTAAAATTACCAATGGCGATGGACCGACCGTAATTATTGAAGCTGCAGGAAATCCAATTACTTACAAAGCTGCCATCGACGAAGTAGCTTTTGCCGGTCGGGTGGTTTGTATTGGTTACGCAAAAGACGATATTGCTTTTCCAACCAAACTTTGGGTGCAGAAGGAACTGGAAATTATGGGTTCGAGAAATGCCAATCCTTCAGATTTTATGGCTGTGATTAAGTATCTCAAAAACAGCAGTCTGAATGAACAATTATTGATTTCAAAAGTAGTCAGCCCCGAAGAAGCTCCCGAAGCCATGAAACAATGGTCGGAAAATACGGGTGAAATTTTGAAAATAATGGTTCGGTTTAGTGTGTTCTAATTGTAAAGGATGTATTCCAATGGGATACTACAGCCTGATGTCCATATGCGAAAACACGTTGAATCTGAATGAGCTTAGATCCGTTGACCTAATTTCTTGACCACAAGTTGAAGGTTTTCCAGAAAGGAAACAAGATCTTTACTTCTCCAGTTGGCAATTTTGGCGAAACATCTTGTGGACTTGCCGATATGGGAGGAAATGTATGGAACTGGTGTTCGGATAACTACAGGCCTTATCCGGGAAGTACTGTTCAAGATCAAAATAATCCTGAATTAAAAGTGATTAGAGGTGGTTCATTCTTTTTCGATCAGAACGGAGTGAGTTATACAACTACATTCCGGGTTTCTAACACACAGGAAACTTCTCTGTTTAATACCGGATTCAGATTTGCAGCAGATGCGCTATAGAATGTAGTATGATCAATTCGGAAGTGAAAATATTTGAAGAAATTGTATCGTTTTTCAACTTAGATTCGCCTTTGTTTTTTCTATATTTACACTACGAATTTGAATTTCAAAGAGGGAATCTAGCGAGACCTATCCATTTAAGTGCTTATATAAATATTGATAATCAGTCAGATACTGAAAAAGTACAAACCCACAGCTGGGTGATTGTTCTTGAAATTAAATAATAACAACCCCACCTAAAGTTAATTTTTTAGGTGGGGTTATTACATAACGTTGAAATCAAATCATTTATAAACAACCAAATTAAAAGGGACTAAATCGAGACCTACCTGCTTTATTTCAGAGATCAATTAGTTCTAAGGTCAATTGGGCACAATTCGCTTGAAGCAAATCCATATCATCAGAAATTTTCTTGTCAAGAACCTTTGCATAAATCTGAGTGGTTTTTAATGATGTATGCCCTAATATTTTAGAAACAGTTTCAATAGGAACACCATTACCTAAAGTTACAGAAGTGGCAAAGGTATGACGGGCAATATGCATTGTTATGTCTTTATTGATGTCACAAATATCACCTAATTCTTTAAGATAGCTGTTCATTTTCTGATTCGTTAAAACAGGTAGCAAAACATCCTTATTGGAAATCTTTGGATAATTTTTATACTTATTCAATATCTCTCTGGCTTTTGGAAGAATTGGAATCCGGCAACGGTTGTTCGTTTTTGATCGGTCAATAATAATCCACTCTTTTCCATCAGCGCCATGTTGGAGGTGAACCTGACTTAATTTGGCAATATCGGAGAATGACAAACCAGTATAACACGCAAAGACAAAAATATCTCGCACTGCGCTTAATCGTTCTATTTGAATCTTTTTATTTTCGAGCTTTTTCAGTTCTTCCATAGAAAGAATTTCACGGTGGGTTTCATCTAAACCAACTTTAAATTTTGAGTAAGGATTTTTATCAATATAATCCATCGAAATAGCAAGATTTAAGACACGGCGAAGGTGTTTGTGGTAATTCCATGCAGTATTTTGCTGATTATTAAAATCCTTCTTGATATAAATATCAAATGAATCCAGGAATTTATAATTGATGGATTGAATTGGTATGTCTGTTTTTTTTAAT
>JBBQMW010000195.1:0-6344 GCA_038329265.1 Bacteroidales bacterium
GTTGATCTTGCTGGTTGGATTACTTGTAGTAATGCCATCCTCTCCTATCCAGGCTTCAATGCCTAACCAAAATTCTTTTATGGCTGATGTTGGAAATGTTGCACCTGCACCAATGGTTCAGGAGGAAGGAGGTGTTCAGGCTACTCCTGAACAAACAAACATTGGACAGGAAACTACTTCCAATTTCTTTTCGGATAATTGGGGGGCTTTGATCCTGGGCTTGCTTGGGTTCATTGATATGATTGCCCGGTTGACCCCAACAGAAAAGGATAATTCAATCGTCAATTTTCTGTTGTCGTTATTCAATGCCATCATCCCAAACTTTAAGAAAGGTGGTGGCAGCTTTAAGCTGCTGTCGAAATAAAAATGCATTATTTTGTATCGTATGGTACATTATTTTTTGCCCTGTTCACAAGTTGATCAGGGCTTTTTTGTATCATTTACCGTCGAAAAATGGAATATGTATCAGGAGCGATACAATTATTTTGTCCGAAAAGTTGTCCGAAGAAAATTAAAAAACCCTTGCAATCTTTTGATTTACAAGGGTTTAATTTTTGTACTACGTGACCCAGTTGGGATTCGAACCCAAGACCCCATCCTTAAAAGGGATGTGCTCTACCAGCTGAGCTACTGAGTCATCCTCATGTGCTTTACCTGACTGATAAAGCGCTGCAAAGGTAAACGCTATTTTCTTTTATGCAAACCCATATCCAAAATATTCTCAAAAAATCTAAAGATTTTATAAACAGCCGAATGTTAGTTTCAGAATATCAATCCCTATTAAAATTAAGTTATTTTTGTATACATAAATAACTCAAAGAACAAACTGTGAAAAACAAAGTAGTTGTCATTACTGGTGCTTCTTCGGGGATAGGTCGTGCATTGGCTAAAGAATATGCATTGAAAGGTGCCAGATTATCTTTAGGAGCGCGCCGTATCGAGTTGTTAGAAGAACTTCGTTCTGAACTTCCTGGAACCGAGATTATTATTCAGAAAACAGATGTCAGTATCGAGAGTGATTGCTTTCGCTTAATTAATGAAACTATTAATAAATTTGGGGAAATTGATGTATTGATCAACAATGCAGGCATTTCTATGCGTGCTATTTTTGAAGAGGTTGACCTGTCAGTTATCCGCCAACTGATGGAAGTAAATTTCTTCGGAACAGTTTATTGCAGCAAATTTGCATTACCATACCTGATCGAATCCAAAGGTAGTCTGGTTGGCGTCATTTCAATTGCCGGCTATGTAGGTTTGCCGGGCAGAACTGGTTATGCAGCATCCAAATTTGCCATTCGAGGATTTCTCGATACCGTGCGCATCGAAAACCTGAAAAATGGATTGCATGTTTTGGTTGCAGCTCCGGGGTTTACAACTTCCGAAATACGAAAAATGGCTCTCACCACTCATGGAAATCCACAGAAAGAGACTCCGCGGAACGAAAATAAAATGATGTCATCAGAAGAATGTGCCCACCATATTGTTCATGCAATTAAAAAGCGAAAACGTGAATTGATTCTGACTTTTACTGAAGGAAAACTGACTGTCTTTGTTAATAAATTTTTTCCATCACTCCTCGATAGGTTTGCCTATAAACTAATGGCTAAAGAACCCAATTCGCCACTTAAATAAACTATTGATGATAATTTCTGAAACAAAAATAAGGGTTTACTACCAGGATACCGATCAAATGGGCGTGGTATATTATGGGAATTATCCACGCTATTACGAAATTGGACGCACAGAAATGATTCGAGAACTTGGCTTCACTTACAAGCAAATGGAAGAAATGAACATTCTTCTTCCGGCCCGAAGCCTGAAAATAAATTACCTGAAATCGGCCTACTACGACGATTTGCTGACCATACGTACCATTGTTGATACGATTCCGATGGTAAAATTTCCAATAAAGACTGAGATTTATAACGAAAAAGGCGACTTGATTAATTCAGGAGAAGTTGTATTGGCATTTTTTAGTTCAGTAACCAATAAACCGGTTGCTGCACCTAAGTTCTTTACTGACGAGATGGTAAGGCTATTTAATGAGTATACTAAACGCCATATAACCTGAAACGAATCAATATTTCCAAACATTTCAGTAGATGAACGTACTAGAAATAAAATCTGTCAGGCAACACTCAAGCCCTTTTGAATAGCAATAATCACTGTTACGAGAACAAAAATAACAATGATTACTCCCGCAGTTTTATTAATCCACCATAGTATGCGAAGGTTGATTTTATGCCTGAACATGCTTACAATTCCGGAAAGAGAAAACCACCAGGTTGTGGCACCAATAAAAACTCCCAAAACAATGAAAAAGGAATAATACGGATGCTCGAGACTGTTTGCAACGCCCGAACTTGCAAAAACTGCCAGAAAGACAAAAACTGTGAGCGGATTGGAAAATGTAAGCAGAAAACTGGATATGAGATCCTTATAGTGAGTATTACCTTTTAACCGGAAACGCTTTAAATCGGTAGCAGGATTTTTAAAGAATATATTTATTCCGACTGCGAGAACTACCAATGCCCCAAGTGCTTGAAAAATAATTTCATGGGCATGAATAAAATCAATTACGAAAGTCAGGCTAAAACCAGCAATTACGGCATAAAGTGTATCCGATAACGCTGCACCAATCCCCGAAAACAATCCGGCAATCCTACTTCTGTTTACAGTACGCTGAATGACCAGCACACCTATAGGACCCAATGGGATGGATACCAAAAAACCAATTAATATTCCTTTTGCTAACAGGGTTAAAAACATTGCGTAAAAATAACCGTTTTTATCAGTATTCAACATGTGGCGATTAAGCTTCGAAAAATTAACGATTCACAAATGGGATTCGGCATTATTTCGTATTTTTAGAACCCGGAAAACGACCTTAAAAACTACATCAATGGAAGAGCTGGCAGTTGGAACCCGAGTTGATCATCCCCGATACGGAGAAGGGATTATCAGTAAAAATAAAATTACCTCGTACGAGATTTTTTTTGAACGTGGAGGCAAAATAGAAATCACCAAACGCAATGATGATTTGGAGGTCATTGATGCTCCAGATGAAAAACCAAAAAACTCGCTCACATTACCTGAAATTGAAAAAGTTCTCCGTTTTGTTTTGGAAGAACAAAGTGCACTTCAGGAAATAGTGCCTTTGGGGGATAAGTGGATTGGGGGAACTATGCTTTTGCAACCGGCTAATCTGTCGCTTAAACCAAAGGAAATACCCATCGAAGGCTTTTTTCACAAAATAGTCATGCTTCGCGACAGGCTCCGGGTTTTGGAACAAAACATCAACAGCCATGCCGGATTATCTGAAGAAGAAAAGGTAAACATGCAACAATATATCACCCGGATTTACGGATCATTAACCACTTTCAATATTCTATTTGCCGACAAAGACCACTATTTCGTTGGCGCAAAATCTTAATTCTCATGAAAACAATCCTTGTTTTTTTCTCATTGTTCATTATCAGTTACAACAGCATGGCACAGGATTTCAAGCTTAAAGTATGGCCGAATGGCGCACCCGATAGCAACGGCATCACTCAACCCGAAGAAATTTTTGACGGTAAACGGGTGCGAAATGTATCGGAAGCTGAAATCTATGTTTACTTACCAAAAATGGGTGTCAATAAAGGAGCAGCTATTGTGATTTGTCCCGGTGGCGGATATGGTATGGAAGCCATGGATCACGAAGGCTACGATATGGCAGAATGGCTTGCACTGCAAGGTGTAGCCGGAATTGTACTGAAATACCGCCTTCCCAATGGTCACGATCAGATTCCACTTGAAGACGCACAACGAGCCATTCGTATTGTTCGACAAAAAGCGGCTGAATGGGGAATAAATCCTGGAAAAGTCGGGATTGCAGGTTCTTCTGCCGGAGGTCATCTGGCTTCTACCGCAGGAACCAAATTTGATTTGGGGAAACCTGAATCAACTGATCCGGTTGATAAATACAGTTGCCGACCCGATTTTATGCTTCTGCTTTATCCGGTAATTACATTCGACGAACAATTCGGGCACATGGGCTCGCGCACCAATCTGATTGGTTCGGGAAACAAATGGGAAATGGTAGAGAAATACTCTAACGAATTGCATGTTAACGCTCAAACCCCTCCAACTTTTTTAATCCTTGCTGATGATGATAGTGCGGTGCCTCCACGCAATTCAATCGAATTTTACATGGCACTCAAAAAATTCAATATCCCGACCGAAATGCATATTTTCCGTGATGGAGGACATGGTTTCGGTATGAATAAAATGAACAAACCTATCGACCAATGGCCAAACTTGTTTGCACAGTGGATGAAAGCTCAGGGAATTACAAAGTAAGGCCTCCCCTAAATCCCCTACCCAAGAGGGGACTTAAAGCCAATGTATTCGAAGGTCAATGGTAAAATCGTAAATAAACAAATGTATTCAAACACTCATCCGATAAATGTACTGAAGTTTTGTCCACGATGTGGTTCAGCACATTTCCCGGCAACGGGCAGCCGATCGTTCAAATGCACGGATTGCTCGTTTAATTATTATGCCAATTCGTCGGCAGCAGTCGCGGTTTTGCTTTTCAACGAAAAGGGTGAGTTATTGCTTACCCGTCGTGCCATCGAACCGCACCTGGGAAAACTTGACTTGCCCGGAGGTTTTATCGACCCGATGGAATCTGGAGAACAAGCTGCCCATCGCGAGATTCAGGAAGAATTAGGGATTTCGGTTCATTCGCTTAAATATTTAGGCTCTTTTCCAAACGAATATATTTTCTCCGGATATTCCGTATTCACCCTCGATCTGGCATTTTTTGCCAAAACTGAAAGTTTAAATGAAATGACTGCTATGGACGATGTTGCATCGTTTGAATTTTATAAACCACAAGATGTTGATCTGGAAGAAATCCCTTCCATTTCGATGAAAAATATTATTAAAGAACTTATTTCACGTGAAGGAACTTATTAAAAAACGAATCAGCGATTTGCGGGCAAAAATGCTGGAACAGAATCTGGATGCTTGCATAATCTATGGAACCGACCCTCATTTGAGCGAATATTTACCCGAACACTGGCAAACCAGACCCTTTATTTCAGGATTTACAGGCTCAGCCGGATTGGTAATTGTGGGTCATAAAACAGCCGCACTCTGGACCGATTCACGCTATTTTCTCCAGGCTGAAGAACAACTTTCGGGTACTGGAATCGGATTGGTAAAAATGCGCACACAGGGTCATCCGGAACCTGCTGATTGGTTGAAATTAAATCTCAATGCGGGAACATGCGTTGGAATCGATGAAAGTTGCATTTCAGTCAACCAGTTCAGGCAAATGCGAAACAATTTAGAAACTTCAGGAATACTCCTGAAAGAATCGGGAGATTTGCTGGCCAAAATATGGCCAGACCGCCCTACCCTGCCCGCTCTGCCAATTTTCGAACACGAAATCCGCTACGCCTGCACGCCACGTAGATCTAAAATTGAAACCATTTGCAGTGAACTTGAAAAGGCAGGAGCCAATCTTCAAATCATCACGGCATTGGACGATCTGGCGTGGACGTTTAACCTTCGGGGAAACGATGTAGAATGCAATCCGGTTTTCATGGCCTATGCCATTGTCTCAAAAACGGAAACCATACTTTTTGTTGAAAGTCATAAGGTATCTCCGGAATTAAAAACCAAACTTGAGTCAGAAGGAATTCAAATCAGGGAATATTCAGTATTAACAAATTATATCCGTGAATTACCTCAGACAACCCGAATTTTAATTGATTCGGACCGAACCAATCAGGCTATCCGAAGCAACATTCCGGAGTATTGCCAAATTATTGAAGGACTGTCGATTCCATGTCGGCTTAAAGCAATAAAAACCGATGATGAAATCGGAAACATTCGTGAGGCCATGCGAAAAGATGGTGTTGCAATGCTCAAATTTCTCTTCTGGCTCAAAAATAATCTGGGCAAAATCCCGGTGACCGAATATACCGTTGCTGAAAAACTCAATGAATTTCGGACTGAACAGCCTGAATTTAAAGGCATCAGCTTCTACCCCATTGTTGGATACAAAGAACACGGGGCCATTGTGCATTTTCATGTTTCAGTAGATAATGCGCTACCAGTCGAAAAGGATGGATTTCTGCTGTTCGATTCCGGAGGGCAATACAGCGATGGAACCACCGACATCACCCGAACCATTGCCTTATCCGAATTATCCGAAAGGCATAAGACCGACTATACTTTGGTGCTTAAAGGAATGATTTCTTTGACTTTAGCGAAATTTCCGGTGAATACCCGCGGCTATCACCTCGATATTTTGGCGCGAAAAGATATGTGGCAACATGGATTAAACTACG
>JBBQMW010000196.1:0-6333 GCA_038329265.1 Bacteroidales bacterium
GATGCCGATATTCAATGTTATGGAGGAACTGCATTGGTTCCACATTTACACGATCATTTAAGTTCTTTATTGTATCGTTCGAAACAAAGGGAGTGTATTACTGTGGTAAATACTGTTTTCGATTTTCGAAATCAGAAAAGAGATCCAGAAAAACCCTGGCCACTACTCGATGCCTCTGTAGATTTTTCATTGATCGATGTACTGATTATGGATTGCGAAGAAGCATTGAATATCAGCGGAATGAATACAATAGATATGGCTGCGAAATATTTTAAATGCACTGCCGTATCGTCGTTTATTATTACCAATGGTGCTAACAATTTGATTTGTTATTCGAATGGCAGGCTTTTCGAAAAGACTGAAATTCTAAAATTTCCTATTTCGAAGATGATTTCCGAAGAGATCAAAACCAAACCCGAATTACGTGGCGATACGACCGGTTGCGGCGACAATTTTGCCGGAGGTATTATTTATTCACTCGCTATGCAATTGAAAAACAGCAGGAAAGGAAGTTTCAGTTTACCTGAAGCCATCTCCTGGGGAATTGCCTCCGGAGGTTTTTGCTGCTTTACGGTTGGCGGAACATACCTTGAAAAATATCACGGAGATAAAAGGGAGAAAGTTCTTGCCATCCGCAAGGAATACATCCATCAAATAGAATCTAATAAGTTATAAAATGAAACGATTTATTCAAAACAGTAGTATTCTTCTGGCTTCTATAGGCCTGACAACTTTACAGTCAGTCACAGCCGTTACAAAAGACGTAAGCAAAGCCAAACCGAACATCCTTTTTATTGCAGTTGACGATCTAAAACCATTGATAAAAGCTTATGGAGACCATACCGCCATTACTCCCGGAATGGACCGCCTGGCTAAAGAAGGGATGACCTTTCAGAATTGCTACGTTCAACAGGCTGTTTGCGGCCCAACGCGCGCCAGCTTGATGACAGGTATGCGACCCGATAAAACCAAAGTATGGGATTTGGATACCGATTTTCGTCAGATAAACCCGAATGCAGTTTCTATTCAGCAGTATTTTATTAAGAATAGTTACGAATCGGTTGGAATCGGGAAAATTTATCATGAAGCAAGTATTGGCCCAGGGCACGACGCACCATCATGGTCAACTCCTTACGTGAAAGTGAATGCCCCAAATTATGCATTGGCAACAGGCAATGATTTTCCATCAATAGAATGTGCCGATGTGCCCGACAATACCTATAAAGATGGGATGGTGGCTGAGGAAAGTATAAAGTTATTGCAAAAATTAAAATCAAATGCTAAACCATTTATTCTTTCAATAGGATTTGCAAAACCCCACTTGCCTTTTGTTGCTCCCAAAAAATACTGGGATTTATACAAACGGGAACAATTCAAGATAGTGCCTTTTCAGCAGAAAGCATTGAATAGTCCAGATATAGCTTATCATCAAGCCGGCGAAATAAAACATTACACCGATATTCCACAATTCAATAACTATTCCGAAAATGAATTGGACCATTTATCGAAGGAAAAGCAATTGGAGTTGATACATGGTTATTACGCTGCCACTTCGTATATGGACGCTCAATTGCAAAAAGTGTTAAACGAGCTGGATAGATTGGGCCTAAGCGAAAACACAATTGTTGTATTCTGGGGCGATCACGGTTGGCACCTGGGCGATCATGGTTTGTGGTGCAAACATTCAAATTTTGAACAAGCCACTCATGCTTGTTTTCTCATGCGGGTAAATGGAATGAGAAAAAATATTAAACCAATAACCCAATGCGAATTTGTTGATATTTTTCCAACATTGTGCGATTTGGCCAATATACCAACTCCAATTTATTTGGATGGTAAAAGTCTTGTTCCGGCTATGAAAAATCCCAAAGTGGAAATAAGGGAATATGCATTAAGCCAATTTCCTCGCGGAATAAGAATGGGCTATAGCATCCGGACCAAACGCTTCCGCTACACTGCCTGGATTGATAATTCCTACTCCGCCGAAAAACCCTTCAGCGAAGCAAAAATTATAGCCATCGAAATGTATGATTACGAAAAAGATCCTTTGGAAACCAAAAGTGTGGTGGGAGATAAACAGTATGCCAAGGATGAAGCGAACATGAAACAGCTTTTCACGGAAGCGATGGAACGTGAACATACACAATATGTAGGATATGCCAAGCTGGCCAACTACCAGACACCGGTGAAAAAACCGGAGCCAAACTGGTTGAGAAAATAGAAGAAGGCTTGTCTAATCCTGATTTTGGAAGGATAGTTAATAAAGCGAAAAATATATACGAACAAAAAAAAAAATATGCTATTTAAAAGAATAATTTACCTCAATCTCATGCTTTTTAGTCTGGGTGCTTCAGCACAAACTTTACTTAATGGACAAAGGTTAAAGAACATCAATCCCAACGTGTTAGTCGGGGCTATATTACAAAACGGATTTGGCGATGCCAAAGATATTTTGGATGCGAAATCTGCCATCCAAAAAATTTTTAAAAGTGAATTTAATCTGGGCCAAACGACCTGTTATCCGGCCTGGTCAACCTGGAAAGGATTGAAAGATTATGATTTAGCACCATTTAACCAGACTGTAAACTGGTTGGTAAATAATCATATACAGGTTGCGGCACACTTGTTGGCTGGGCCCGATAACTATTATCCGCAATGGTACAAAACTGCGAATTATACCACAGCAGAACTCGATACTATCCTGATTGACTATATCAGGGCTGCAATTACTTCGAATGGTAACAACACCAAAGTTGCCTATTGGAATGTAGTGAACGAATCATTGGGAGGAAACAATACTTATTACAATCCAAATAATGCGGATAAAAAGGCACTTCGTTGTAAACTTCAGGAACTGGGGATGGAAGAGGATAAATCGGGTCTTACCGGTGCTGATAAAGTTCACTCCTCGCATCCGGTTTACATTCGAAAAGCCTTTCAGTATGCCCGAAAATATACCAAAACAAAACTTGAACTCCGAGATTACAACGCCGAATTTTGGGGCGAAAGTAAATCAAAAGCTTTTTATCAGTTGGTAAAACATTTAATCAATTCTGGTACACCAATCGATGCTGTTGGCTTGCAAGGCCATTTCGATTTAGCGAAAGCAAACAACTGGATCAAGCTGAAACAAACCATCCAGGAATATAAAAAGTTAGGTCTCGAAGTGTACATTACGGAACTCGATCTTGCCGATAAAACAAAGAAATGGTCACCCGAAAAAGCACAACTTCAGAAAGAACAATATCGCTTGATGATGAAAGCGATTGTTGAGGGGGGAGCAAACTGGGTGTGCTTTTGGGGAGTTCGAGACAATTGGAATAAATTCTGGTTGTTTGATAACAGTCCACTTCTATTCACAAACGATTTAAATCCAAAACCGGCCTATTACGGAGTTCAGGAAGGTTTAAAAAACTCAGCTAATGACTAATAAAACCAATTACCTTGCTATTTTAATTGTTCTGTTTCTGGCGCTTACTTCAACTGTTAATGCGCAGGTAAAAAACCCAATACTGCCCGGTTTTTACCCCGACCCAAGTATTTGCAGGGTTGGTAACGATTATTATCTGGTCAATTCATCGTTTTCCTTTTTTCCCGGAGTACCCATTTTTCACAGTACTGATTTGGTTCACTGGAAACAAATTGGCCATATACTCGATCGTCCATCGCAGTTAAAACTAACCAATCAATGGATTTCGGCCGGAATTTATGCACCTGCTATTCGTTACCGCAATGGAATATTTTACATGGTAACCACTTTGATGGGTGGTGACGGCGGCAACTTTTTTGTCACAGCAAAAAATCCGGCTGGTCCATGGTCAGAACCAAGCTGGCTGAAGGAGGTTGATGGCATTGATCCTTCCTTTTTCTTTGACGAAAATGGGAAAGCTTACCTAATTAACAACGGACCAGTAGCTGATGGAAAACCTTTGTACAACGGGCATCGCTCTTTATGGCTGCAGGAATTTGATCTGGCTTCTCAGAAACTGATTGGTAAGCGGGTGGAAATTGTTAACGGAGGAACTGATATTTCAAAAAAACCAATCTGGATTGAAGGGCCGCATATCTTTCAAAATAAAGGATATTACTATTTGTTGTCAGCCGAAGGTGGCACCGGGCTTGACCATTCCCAGGTAATTTTCAGAAGCAGAAATATCTGGGGGCCTTATGAAGTATTCAATGACAATCCGATCCTGACACAACGAGATTTGCCCACTGATCGAACAGACCCTGTTACTTGTACCGGTCATGCTGATTTTGTTCAAACTCCCAACGGCGACTGGGTTGCTGTCTTTCTTGGTTGCCAGCCTTATAAAGGCGAATTTTTCAATACCGGAAGGCAAACGTTTATCCAAAATGTTGACTGGAGTGGCGAATGGCCCATTATTCTCGAAAAAGGCAAAGCTGTTCCATATCAGGTATCATTGCCTCTGAAAGCTGAAGAAGGGAAAGTAACTTTTCGCGATAACTCGGCCAATTGGAAAGACGATTTTAATCAGCCGGAACTGAAGTTTGAGTGGAATTTTATCCGCACACCTCAGGAAAAGTGGTATGAGTTAAAAGACAATTCGTTAATGATTAAGGCCCGCCCCATAAGTATTTCTGAAGTAGGAAATCCTTCGTTTATTGGTCGCCGTTTGCAGTTTGCCAATTCCGAATTCACGGCTTCGCTGAAGCTCGAAAAAGGCAAAGAGATGGAAGCCGGAATTGTTGCTTTTCAGAACGAGAAATTTTACTACAAACTGGTTATTCAGCAGGTTTCAGGTCAGTATTTTCTGTCTGTTTCTTCCGCCAAAGAAGACTTTATCAAGACTGAACTGCAGAATTTTAAAGTTGGTAAACTTGTCTTTCTAAGGATGAACATACTTCAGGATAAATTTAATTGCGAATACAGTTTGAATAACAAAACATGGAAAGCCATTGGTTCTGACTTGGATGGTAAACAGTTGAGTACAAAGGTTTCGGGTGGCTATATTGGCGCTTATTTTGGCCTTTATGCATACGCTAAATTGCCTGCAACGGCTATTTTTGACTGGACAACCTATAAAAAACTAAACTAAATATGAAACAGTCACTAATTGTGATTTTAGTTCTTATTAAAATTTCTGCTTTCTCGCAGGAAAAACCAATTAGCGAATTCAGCGGGAACCCAATTTTAAAAGGTTGGTATGCTGACCCTGAAGCCATTATCTTTGGCAATTCGTATTGGATTTATCCAACGTATTCAGCTCATGCTGAAGTACCGGATACATCAACCTATCTAACAGATTGGCAGAAGAACGAACGTAAGAATCCTAAAATCTGGCCTCCATTTCTACTTCATACATTCTTTAATGCCTTTTCCTCAAAAGACCTGGTGCATTGGGAAAAACATTCGCATGTGCTGGATGTGAAAGATGTTAGCTGGGCTGCTTATTCTGTTTGGGCGCCTTCAATTATTAAAAAGGACAACAAATATTTTCTGTTTTTTGGGGCCAATGACATCAAAACCAGCGAACAAAAAGGTGGAATTGGTGTCGCAGTGTCTGATAAACCCGAAGGACCGTTTAAAGATTACCTTGGAAAACCGTTGATTAACGACATTGTCAATGGCGCGCAACCCATCGACCAGTTTATTTTTCACGATAAAAGTGGAAAATATTACCTGATTTACGGAGGATGGAGACACTGCAACATTGTGCAGATTAAGGACGATTTTACGGGTTTGATTCCTTATCCGGATGGTTCAGTTTACAAAGAAATTACACCTGAAAACTACGTGGAAGGGCCGTTTATGTTTATCCGGAACAACAAATATTACCTGATGTGGAGCGAAGGCGACTGGACTGGCCCCGACTATTCGGTGGCTTATGCCATGGCCGATTCTCCATTTGGCCCGTTTAAGCGAATGGACAAAGTGTTACAGCAAGATCCGGCGATTGCCAAAGGTGCAGGTCACCATTCGGTCATCAATATCCCAATTACCGACGACTGGTACATTGTATATCATCGCCGTCCGTTAACAGAAACCGATGGCAACCACCGCGAAACCTGCATCGACCGAATGTATTTCGACGAAAATGGAATGATCAAACCGGTAAAAATCACCAAAGAAGGCGTCGAAAAAAGATTGCTTAAATAATCAAATAATTAATAAAACTATTTTCGAGTGAGAACATCTATTTTAATTCTGGTTCTGGTGGTTTTTGTAGGTATTTTTTCCTCATTTTCTCAGCAAACAACTCCCAAAAGCAATGTGATCGCCAATAGCGAAAGACTTTCGTTAGATAAAGGCTGGCTGTTTCATTTGGGTGATATTCCCAAAGGTAATTTTAATCATCGTGCTGGTGATGC
>JBBQMW010000197.1:0-6200 GCA_038329265.1 Bacteroidales bacterium
GAATTAATTATTACAGACAAGCAAAAGTACCTGGAGGAAAATTATCCATTCGAAGGAATGCCAAAACTTACGGACAAGCTGGAATGCATTCATTGTAGTTCAATTTTTACTGTTGGCGATTACAAAGTTTATAAAGATGAACCCGGATTTGAATTTATTTAAAGAGTGGGTTGCAAATGATGAGTCTGTTGGATTATAAAAAATGAAAAGCATCTTGGTAATTGTACCAATATTTGGTAACTTCGTGAAAAAATTGGTAAGTTATGAGTAGAAACACTTCAATATCAATAGGAGACTATTTTGATAATTTTATTCAAAATAGAATATCTGCCGGAAGATTTAAAAATGCAAGTGAGGTTATCCGGGCAGGATTAAGACTTTTGGAAGCGGAAGAAAACAGAATCATTGCATTACGGGAAGCTATTCAGGAAGGGATTGAAAGCGGGGTGGCTGATGGTTTCGATCCTGATTCACATTTGGAACGATTAAAAGCAAAAAAGAAATTGAATGGCTAAGTATAAATTAACGAATAAAGCCGTTGATGATTTAACCGGGATTTGGAATTATACGCTTGACAACTGGTCTGAAAATCAAGCAGACAAATATTATTTTATGCTTTTGGAAAACTGTAACGAAGTTGCCTGTAATCCGGAGTTGGGTAAAAACTATACATCAGTAATGGAAAATTTATTGGCGTTTAAAGCAGGTAGTCACATCATTTTTTACAGAAAGACCGAAGAAAATGAAGTGGAAATCATAAGAATACTGCATGAACAAATGGATTTGAAGAATAGAATAAAAGAAAAATAGCTATCTTCGGATAACGGACGGATCTAAAACAGCTATAACCGAGGATAAAAGATAGATTTGGTGGATTGGATAAATATGTGGATGTCTAAAAGCTAATCATATGGAAACAAGCACAATGTTAATCGTTTCTGGGACGCACATGCCGGCGCAGGCCCCCGTTCAACACCAACACTCAGCAATAATCGTGTTTACACTTTAGGTGCAACAGGTATCCTGAATGTATTGAATGAACGCGATGGAACTGTATTGTGGACGCGAAACGTAGCACAGGATACGAATGTACAAATACCGGTTTGGGGCTATACGAGTTCGCCTTTGGTGGTTGACAGTGTGGTCGTCGTTGCGTTAGCGGGTAAACTCCTAGCTTATGACCTTCCAACTGGCAAACCGCGCTGGACAGGCGCTGACGGTGGTGAAAGCTACTGCTCTCCGCAATTATTCACAGTCGATGGGTTCGGCCAGGTCGTATTTATGAATAAAGCTGGTGTAACCTCCTACGCACCGGCCGACGGTAAGGTATTGTGGAATATCCCATTGATTGGTGTCCGTATTGTTCAGCCAGCCCTGCTTGCGGAGAATGAACTTCTGATTGATGAAGGTGATATGAAAGGGATGTGTGGTATCGCCATCAAACACGGTTCAGACGGATGGCGCATCGAAGAACGATGGACATCTGATCAGTTAAAACCCAACTTTAACGATTACGTTGTTCACAAAGGTCATGTTTATAGTTTTGAAGGACCCATGCTCGCGTGTGCCGATATTGAAAAAGGCATTCGGAAATGGAAAGGCGGACGCTATGGAGGCCAGCTGATCCTGCTGGCTGATCAGGATGTATTACTGGTGTTGTCGGAAAAAGGGGAACTGGCGTTGGTGGAGGCAACAGCTGAACGATTCAAAGAACTTGCACGATTCCCCGCCATCAAGGGTAAGACATGGAATCACCCGGCACTGGCAGGCGACATTCTTGTTGTTCGCAATTCGGAGGAAATGGCGGCATTCCGGTTGCCGCTTGCAAGTAACTAAAGCGGCTTGTAGAGAAATACCCATGAAATGGGAACCTGTTAAGCCTCATGATCTTTTTTAAGAAAAGATCATGAGGCTTATTTTATCAGCCGTATAACTTATTGCTTTACAACTTTAAGCACTGTATCTTTTGTTCCTGTACTTATCCTGGCGAGATACATTCCTTTACTAAGATCGTCTGTGTTGAGCATCGTATTTGGACCATTTAGGATACTGGATTTCAACTCTCGCCCCGAGAGGTCGTAAATCGAATAACTGGAATTCAGACAATTTGTTTCTAGGTATAAATAGGAATCAAAAGGATTTGGATAGCCTGTGATTTTATTTTCAAGCTGGTCCCGATCGGAAATCGGATTTGTGTAATTCATTTCAGTTATCTTTGAAGACTTAGCAACATAGTATATTGGATCTCTGATTGTATCTGTTTTTGCAATCCATGATTTAAAAGCATTCATACTCGCAACTAACAGACAACCATCAGAAGTTTCAATGATATCGGCACCATTTTTAGAAAACACATCAAACTTTTGATTCCACTTAACATCGCCATTGTTGTTAAGTTCTACTGCATAAATCTTGTAATTTGATTCAGCGATCATGGCGAGATTTTTATCCTGAAATTGCTTCAGCTGATAAAGAATTTCAGATTCACCGGCATCATATTTCTTATACCAGGTTACATTGCCGTCATTATTGATTTTTAAGATCGCTAAATCTCTGTTTAATGACTTCTTCGTTGAATCTTCTGCAACGCCGCCAACCATAAAGGAGTTATCATTTGTTTTCAAAAGATTCCCTCCGAAGAAAAACTGCGAAGCGTAGTATATCTTCGACCAGGTTCTTTTACCCGATGAATCGAATTTGGTCAGACGAAGGGTGTCATTTTTCGAATCACATAAAATGAAATCATTGTTATAGCCTGCCCCGACCGAATGAATAATAGTCTTTGATTTGTCAACATAGGAGGTATCCCATTGAATTTCACCCGATGAATTGGTCTTAAAAACAAAACTAATGAATTCGTAAGCAGGAATATATGAACAACTTGGGATACTTGTGATTGCTGCAATAAAATCGCCGTTCGACAGCTCCTGAACCCAAAAACCACCGGTGCAAGCCGATTTATCCAATACACGGTTGTCAATTGAAGTAAACTCTTTTTCCCATTTCTTATCGCCATTACTATTAATTTTAAGGATAAAAGGGGTGCCGGTTTTGTCACCGGAAATTAAAAAATCGCCATCCTTCGCCAACATTAAATTGTCGAAATGATGATCTTCATAAATCTTGTACCGGACCAGGTTTCCGACATTATCAATTCGGGCTGCAATACCGGGATGATCTCCGTCATTTTCAGCATTGCCTATAAAGACATATCCATTTTCATCATAAGGAACGATCTTATTAATCCAGGTTGAGTACAACTGAAAATCGTATGATTTTTCCCAGATTATTAATTTGTCACTCTTAAGTGATAGTAATACCACTATGATCAATAAGCAACTTAATTTTTTCACAGCTCTGAAGTTTTATTGGTGAACTCCTAACGTCAGAATAAATGTTACCGGTTACAATCAGGCTTATTGAGAAGTAACCGTAGCTTGTTGTGATTATTTCAGCCGTGAACGTAACTCGTGGAAGATTCTAAATTATGGATAAAGTTAGCACTAAAAATTAAAAAATATTCATTGATTTTTGACAAATTAATTCTTGATGAGGTTTAGGAAGAGAAGAATAGCGATCAATACGGCATCAAATACGATTTGATGAAAGAGACAAAAGCGTTAAACGATATTCATTTTAAAAACAACGCATCAAACCTGATCGATCATCCGCGAACAAACAGACCTTTTATCAGATTCAGAATAGAAAAGACAATGATAAACACGAGATTAGCGATCATTGTGAGAATCATCAGGAAATAAAATCCCGAGATATAACCTACAATCCGGCCCAGAAAATCAATCACGAAATTACCGATCCATAATGTTATTAAATTGAATAACAGAAAAATAATAATCAGCCACAAAAACCCGGAAATAGCGCTTCCGACATCCGATTTACTTAACGTCATTGAGCTGCCAGTCGAATAAAGGATATAGATCAGCAATGTTGATTTCCACCAGACTGCGGCCGGACCCACAAATACAATTGAAGAAAAGGAAATCAGACTGTTCCAGATATTCAGTCCGATCTGTTTTAATAAACTTAAGTCTGTGAGAGCATGGGGTGATATACTTAAGGTAGAAAGAGTGGTAACGTCAAAATAAAAAAGAAGCAACACGCAAATAAACAATACGATACCACCAAATAAAAGCGGACTGATGCCAATAAAGAAATTCCCCGTTTTCTGGTAAATACTGCGCTTGTTATATGAATGACTCACATGTCCCAGCGATTCTCCGTCACTGTTTGGTTCAAACAATTTTATCTCAGTAATTTTATGACCAAAGATCAATGCGAAAAAAGCATGGCTCAGCTCATGCACCGAGCATCCGAGCCAGCCGAATCCATATAAAAACAAATTCCTTCCCCAAAAACGTACACTTAACCTGGCGGTGAAGATAGCTGAAAGATTGAGTAAAACAACCAAAACCAATAATGGACCAAAAAGAATAAAGAGTTGGCTGTATGTCGCTTGCAGAACATCGAGTAGATAATTTGAAAATTTGGAGAAGTAGTTTTCCATGTTGTTGTATTCCGAAAGCAATGATAATTATTGTCCGGCAAAATATAGATGAATAATTAGCTACTGGCAATTGGTAATTAGCAACTGGCAGGTAAACAGGCTATTCCTTCGAAAATAAATTTTCTGGCATCTTTTTACTTTTGCCGATTACCCTAATGCCAGGTGCCAGTTGACAGCCGCTAACCGCCAGTTGCCAAAGAATATAATCAGGGAATTGCCTCAGCCACAATAAACGTACTGCCGCCAACAAAGATCAGATCATCCGCGATTGCATTTTTACGTGCTGCGGTCAATGCATCGGCTACTGAAGGATAAGCGGCACCTTGAAGTTTGAAAAAAGCTGCGATTTTCATGAGTTGATTTTCATCGAGTGCGCGGGGTATCGAAGCCTTTGTAAAATAGTAAATAGCATCCCGGGGTAATAGACCGAGCACTCCGGCAATATCCTTGTCATTGACCATTCCGATCACAAAGTGAAGTGTTTTATAAGGCGTCTGCTTAATCTGCGCAACCACTTCACGCAATCCGCCTTCGTTGTGGCCTGTATCGCAAATGATACGGGGATTCGCCCCGATCACCTGCCAGCGTCCCTGCAAACCAGTATTCTCAATTACTTTTTCCAATCCGTTTCGGAGATCGCGCTCAGGGATTTGCCATCCGAGTCCACGAAGCTGTTCAACAGCAGCAAGCACTGTACATATGTTTTTAGACTGGTAGTTACCAAGCAAATCGAGCCTTAAATTTTCGAATACCACCTCACCACCTTTCCGGATGTTAAAGATCTGCATACCATCAGGAGAATTAAGACTGAATCCTGCACTAAAATGCTGGTCGGCAAAAATCAGCGGTGCTGAAAGTTCTTTTGCGATGCCATTGAATATCATACCTGTTTGCGGATGAGTCTCTCCAATAATAACCGGTAAACGCTGTTTGATGATTCCCGCCTTTTCGAGCGCAATCTTCCCAAGCGTATCACCCAGCAGAGCGGTATGATCCAGGCTGATGTTTGTAATCACCGAAAATTCGGGACGGATAATATTGGTTGAATCGAGCCGACCACCTAATCCAACTTCGATGATCGCTATATCAACTTGGTTTTTAGAAAAATAATCGAACGCCATCATCACGGTTAGTTCGAAAAACGAAGGTTCGAGTCCTTTATCCTGGTTTCGGTTGATAAATTCACTGACAAAGTCAACGACGAATGATTTCTCAATCATTACACCATTGATGCGGATTCGTTCACGAAAATCTTTAAGATGAGGTGAGGTATAGAGTCCGGTTTTATATCCGGCCTCCATCAATATACTGGTCAACATGTGAGAAACAGAACCTTTTCCGTTGGTGCCTGCAACATGAACTGACTTAAAGTTATGATGCGGATGACCAAACATCTGATCAAGGGCGATGGTATTGTCGAGGTTATCCTTGTAGGCCGCAGGTCCTGATCGCTGATAATAAGGAAGATGTTCGTACAAATATTTAATTACTTCATCGTAGCTTTGCATTGCATGGTTTTGGTTGACAAAATCAAAGGCAAAGATGATAAATATCGAAGGGCAAAACGACAAACCGATCATTTTTTTCCTATTTTTAGCTGTTTTAAAAAGTCAAAAAACTATGCCTCACTCTAAAGTATTTGTTATTGATACCAATGTCATCCTGCATGATCATG
>JBBQMW010000198.1:0-6191 GCA_038329265.1 Bacteroidales bacterium
TTTCTACTGCTGTCCTTACCTCTGCCATATGTCTAATTATTTATATAAACAAAGATATAATATTTATTCAATGGAACGAACATTTATTTAGAATATTTTAGACTTACATCACCCCACCTCAGAGGTCTTGAAGGTACAGCCGGACGAATCTATTTTCAATTGCTTAGTTCCTTGCTGGCAGAAAGGTATCAGTTTGCAGGCCGCAGTTTTCGTCCGGCGCAAGATCCCTATAATGCATTCTTAAACTATGCTTATGGAGTTTTGTACAGCCGGGTCGAAAAAGTTCTGGTTATTGCAGGGCTCGATCCTTATGTTGGCTTTATGCACCGCGACGATTACAACATGAAAAGTATGGTCTTCGATTTTATCGAACCCTATCGCACTTATGCTGATGAAGTGGTGTTCAAATTGTTTTCCGCAAAAAAGGTGAGCGACAGTCATACGGATAAAATTACCAATGGAGTCAGTCTAAATCCGGAGGGAAAAAATTTGCTGATTCAGTCGCTCATGCTATTTCTCGATGAAGACAAAATCCGCTATAATGGCCGGAATCAAACCCGGATGAATGCCATGCAGATGGATGCTCACCAGTTTGCAAACCAATTAATAAAAAAGCCATGATTTGTTGGGTATTGTATGATATAAAAATGAATAAACCACGGGGTAAAGTGGCCAAAATATGTAAGCAATCCGGATTATACCGGGTTCAGAAGTCCGTATTCCTGGGCAGTTTGGACGACAACGAAAAGGATACCCTTCAATTGGTGGTAGGCGACTTAATTGATGAAGAAACCGATTCGGTTTATATTTTCCCGATGAGTAAAAATGAACTCAGGCAAACCGCCCTGTTGGGGCAGGCTTTCGATAAAAAATTGGTGACTGACGATGTAAAAGCATTATTTTTCTGATGTCGGTAACTCCTTCACATATCATTGAATACCTTTACTGTCCAAGGTTTACGTACTACGAATATGTGCTGTGTATCCCTCAGTACGAAGAGCGTCATTACAAAGTTGAAAAAGGACGGCAAGTACATGATTCGAAATTGGAACAAAACAAAGACTACCTGAGAAAACGAATTGGAGTGGTTGAAAAATATGCCGACCAATATTTAACCAATGAATTGCTAAGGGGAACAGTGGATGAAGTTTTGCTTTTAAATGATGGTTCGATGTCTCCGCTCGACTATAAATTTGCTAAATTTGAAGACCGTATTTACGAAACCTACCAGACACAGCTTGAATGTTATGCCGTGTTGATTGAAGAGAACTTTCACAAAGTAGTAAACAAAGGATTTCTGGTTTATACCAGATCTTCGAATAAGCTGGTTGAAGTTGAAATTTCAGAAAGTGCAAAAATGGATATTAGACGTGTTTGTAGGGAAGTGAATGAAATAATCGTTCAGAATTATTTTCCGAAAGCAACCAAATATAAACAACGATGTGTGGGATGCACTTACCGAAATATCTGTATTAAGTAACCAATCACGGGTGGTAATTTATTTTAAAAGAACAAAAAAAGAATCTTTAAGGATCAATATAACAGCAATATACACATTCGGAAATGATTAATAAAACTAAAATTTTCAAGTTCTTTGACATGTTGAAACAAGAAAATACATCACACAAAATAACCCATACAATTCTGATATTCAAGTCGATAAAAAAGGACACGACTTCCAGAATAACATCCATTAAAACAAGGATTGAAACCACCTACAATGACAGGCTTCATGCTGCCGGGATCAAGCTTCCAGAACCATATCCACTAAAACAAGGATTGAAACGATGACATCGAGAAGGTTACTTTCGAAGATGAACTGCTTCCAGAACCATATCCACTAAAACAAGGATTGAAACCCTTCCCGATTTCACTATATGAGGCGCTGGCTTGATTTCCTTGTTCGGTGACCTTCATTATTGAACTATCCTTATTTACAACACTCACATCTGCCAGTATTTTTCCTGAATTCACTTCCATAATTATAATCAGTCCTGAATCAGCAGATGCCTGCAGGACTTTTTCTGCCAGAATTTCTTCAGCAATAGTTTTAATTTCTGAAATATTGGGTTTTTGTTTCAAACATCCAAGCTGAATCAGTCCTAAGACTATTCCCAAATGCAATAATAATATTCTAATTATATTATTTTTAATTTTCTTAATTATTAATAATCAGCAACATAAATAAAAAAGTGTCATTCAAATCCTTTTACAACTTCATTATTCCGACTCAAAATTCCGGTCTTCTCATTGATTGTAGCTTTATAACATCCAATAAATTCATTTTCTTCAAAGCAGATCAGGTAATCATATAATGCAGGAATAAGTATCTCATTTTTGATGTCTAGCAAACCACACAATCCGTTGTGCTGCGTAAAATGCACCAATCCATTCAGGTCGCCATAAAGGAACTTATAGGCTGGAGGAATGAGAACATTCAATTCAGCATCAGCAAATCCCCAGTTATTGTCTTTTAATATCCTGAAATATTTGGGCAATCGATAATCTTTTTCCACTTTATCAAACTGACATATTTTAATGGTTTACTTCTGCTAAAATTGAAATAATCATCGAACCCAGTCATTCTAGCAACATGAACTTGTCTGTCAATTAACTCCTGAAGCTGGATCAACTCATTCTGAATTATCCGTTTTTCAGCGCTAGCAGAAAGATCAACTGAATCAAAATCAATCAGTACTTTTTCGACATATCCACCCAGTGCTTCGTTATAAACGGGTTTCAGATTAATTGCATAGGGAAGTTTATAGTAAGCAAATGCAAATTCCTGAGGACTAGCTACATCAGGCGGATTATTCCGGTTTCGGTTAGCCGGATATTCAAATTTGGCAAATGGAACGCTGTTTATGGCATCCTGCAATTCTTTGCTGATCTGGGCATGAGTTGGCTTAACAGCACATAGCAGAAGGATCAATAACAAAGATTTAATTGTTTTCATCGGTAGATAATTTATTTTGTTACTTCACCTTTTGCATTAAGCATAATATTGAAATCGCCTAGTTTGCAGCTAAACAAATCGTTAGCCAATGCGCTTATGTCGTCAAATCGGGCCTTTATTACAACCTTCCCGTTTTTATCCAAAAGTCCCATTTTATTATTAATATTGAAAACCAGGTAATCACTAATTATCTGAATGTCTTCACCTTTTTTGTTCACTTTTCCTGAATTGTAATAAATGTTATTGGCCTTGTCGTAAACAAATGGAGTGATCACGGTTCTGCCATCGAAAGACAGCTTCTTTTGCATTCCATCACGGGCTACAATTAATCCATCTTCTGCGATGGTTATGGCATCATATTCAAAAGGTAAAGCAACTCGCAATAAACTATCGAGCAAGCCCGCTTTTTTATTTTTGAGAACCACACGGTAGCCATGCTCCGGATTACGGATATAATCGTATTCAGGTTGAATGACCCATTCCCCTTTTTTATTGATCAAACCATGTTTCCCTTTACTGTTTACCATTGTGCAAAATCCTTTCTTAAACACGAAATCAATCTTTGTGGCAGGAACAGGATTGATTGGAAATTTAAATGGAATTACTTCCTTGCCCGCGTAGTTGATAAATCCCAATTGATTGTCTTTTATCACGGCGCCCAATCCTTCCGAAAACATCCATGCCGATTGATAATGAGCCGGAATGGCAATTTTTCCATCGTACAAGCTCATGTAACCCCTTTTGCATTTGTAACAGAAAACAGTTAGCGAATCGTCCTGATCGTAGTTGGCAATCCAGTCAAGTTTGGGTGTTGTATATCGCAAGGTTTGTGTGTTGATTACACGCACTGTTCCATTGCGGTAAAAGATTTTCTCCAAACCACGGCTGTAGTTCTCGGTATAGTTACTGTGTCCATATAATTTTTGGTAAAGATGCCAGGACAAAATACCAAATACTCCAGTTGTAGTTAGAGCCAATACAATCAGCATTACTTTCCAGAATCGGTTGAGTTTTTTCATGGTTGATTGATTATTTAACCTTTAGAGGGCAAGCAACCTAAAAATCTATCAAGGTGTCGAAAAAAAATTATTTTTTAAATGTGTTAAAATGGAAATAGGTTACCTCAAAATCACACACCAAGAACTATTGCCGGTTCGATATGAAGTATCCGGCTGATATTTCGCGCAACTTTAAGCGTTGGCTCACTTTTACCTGTCAGATATTCGCTTACGCGTGAAGAGGATACACCAATTTTTGCGGCAAATGCACGTTGCGAAAGATTTTCTTCCTCCAAACACATTTTGATTACATCGGCAAGCGAAGGGTTTTTAATAGGGAAATACTCTGTTTCGTATTCTATCACAATATCCGACATAATCTTCAATTCAACTGCATACCGATTTGTTGGAGAAGTTTCATCATTCACAATCGGGAGTAGCTCTTCTAGCCGTGCAAGAGCTGCATTATAAATATTTTCTGTGATTTTGTCCATATATTTAATTTTTAAATTGCTTTACAATCTATTTTGTCATATTCAGCATGTGTACCAACAAAACGGATATATACATACTGATGAACAAACTGAATAACAATCACCAATCGAAAGCGGTTTCCTTTGATATTGAACACATATCGCTGATTTCCGATACTGCCAACACTGTTATAATCCCGTTTAACATCGGCAAAACAAGTCCATTTTGCATTTTGCACGGTTTTATACCAGGTTAGAAGTGGTAATTCAGCATCAGGAAACTTCACGTAAAAATCAAAAAGTCGTTTATGCTTATCACGTTCTTTTCGCTTCTGACGATTCCGCTTGATGCTTAATATTTTGCTGAGTTTGCTCATTGTGATTTTAAAATGCCATACCTTTTAAAGTGTAGGCATGGTTTTTTCGTTTTGATAAAACTTTTGCTCTATTTCCAATACCTTGCTGTTTGCCAAAAAACTATTCATCTCAGTGACTGGCATCGACTGAAAAGCTTTAGTTCGCGCAGGTTCTTTTTGCCTTTTTTTTTCACGGCAGCGATCTGCCATTTGACGCTGATTGAAGTACGCAAGCTTTTTTTTTGCCAGGCTCAGCGCGGCAGGACAGTTTTTCATATCGAAGGAAAAGTAGCTCCGTTCGACAGTAACCTTGAATTGAACGTTTAAACCCTGGGCGAACAGGAAATGCTGCCCTACAACATCAGCTATCCGCAAGTCGGGTTTCGGCGATTTGTTGAAAGATAAGTAATAAATTGAAATACAGCTTTTTAAAAGCTATCCGCCTGTTGGCGGATTTAGTGCAACAGCAAATTACCCACGAGTCGGTCAGTCAACTTCGTTGACAGAGGAGAGGATTAGTAAATTGAAGCAAGTCTTCCTGGAACCTGGTTCTCGAAAAGGAGGAACTCAAGTTTAACTAAATCCCTTCGGGGATTTTTTTGCACGTTAATTCAATAAACGCAACTTAATTCAAAAATTGGATAAAAGGTTCATTTTTTGTAAAGCGCAACATTGAGCGATTCCCTGATGCTTTCAGATTCCAATTGTCTGTTAATGAAAAGAATGAACTGGTCACAAATTGTGACCGGTTCGAAAACCTGAAACACTCTTCGGCCTTGCCTTATGTATTTACTGAGCAAGGAGTAGCTATGCTTTCCGCCGTATTGCATAGTGAAACCGCTGTTAAGGTGAGCATCCAAAGAATGAATGCTTTTGTTGAAATGCGAAAAGTGATTGGCTCATATACCGGCCTCATTCAGCGAATGGACAATATTGATCTATGGAGGTTAAAATCGGATGAAAAGTTCGAACAGGTTTTCAAAGTTGAAAATTTTTAATCAATCACATGATAGGTTTTTAATCATTGATGAAACAAGGGTTTATTTATTCGGTGCATCGTTAAAAGACTTGGGTAAAAAGTGGTTTGGATTCGCACAAATCGACAAAGATACGGTAACAATCCTGCAAAAAATAAAGGACTTATGAAACGAGCATGTTTGTTAAACACAAACATGGATGAATCTCTTAAGTTAAATGAATGAAATAATGTCGTATAATTTCAAAGACTTTCGGAAGTAAATACCTGCATATATTCAAACTGTATGCAAATACAAAGAGTTGCAAAAGTATAATTTTGCAACTCTTTGATTATCAGTGGAGAATATCGGAATCGAACCGATGACCTTTTGACTGCCAGTCAAACGCTCTAGCCAACTGAGCTAATCCCCCTAATTTCAATCTCTAATTT
>JBBQMW010000199.1:0-6067 GCA_038329265.1 Bacteroidales bacterium
TCAACCGGTGCCACAAAATTTTCTCGGCATACGTCATATTTTTTCTCAATTCCGCAGCCTGAGACTTTGTCGTCGGAGAAGCCCCATAGTAAAAGTCAAATTCAAAAGAATCATTTAACCGAACCATCGTGTTTTTATTTATAGTATTTCTTTTTTTGCCCCCTAATCCCCCAAACGGGGGACTTTAGGCCGTGCAAGATAAAATCGATTGCTCCATAAAGATCAGAATGTTAAGAGCTTATACTATCCAAACTCCCTTCTCCGAAGGAGAAGGGTTGGGGATGAGGTGAAACCAAGCTAATATACCACCAAAGCCCACTAATACCACCTTCGATTTGCCCCCTAATCCCCCAAACGGGGGACTTTAGGTCGTGCAAGCCAGGAACGATTGCTTTTTAAAGATCAGATTATTAAGAACTTATACTATCCAAACTCCCTTCTCCCACGGAGAAGGGTTGGGGATGAGGCAGAAACCAAGCCACAACCCACGAAATGCAATGGAACCCTATGATTCAGCCACTTGGGAAAGGAAGTTTTGATGTACTGAATGTATTGAAAATCCTGAAGGAAAATCATTTTTCAGGACCAATTGGATTACAATGCTACGCCATCTCTGGCAAACCGGAAGAATTTCTGAAAGCTTCAGCAGAAACCTCGAAAAAGTACCTTAAAATACATAAAGAATAATCAGGAAACCGGAAAGTTCCAATCAAAAATATCGCTTCCTGAACTATGCTTTAGGTTCTTCTTTAGATATTTTAGGTTCTTGCGCTGCTTCCGAAGCAATTGAGTCAGTATTTTCAACAGCGGACTCCATGTTTTCAACAGCCGATTCGGCAACTGGCTCTACTTCGGGTTCAGCACCTCTTATTTTAGCTTCGAGATTATCTACAACGGTTACTGCTTTATCTTCAAATTTGGTCCAGATTTCTTCAATCTTTGATTCGATCTCGTCCTGTGTTTCGTCAACTTTTCCCTGAATTTTCTCATTCAGATCATTTGCTTTTTCTTCAGCATCCCGGGCAAATTCCTTAACTTTTTCTTTGGTCTGAATAAGCACTTCGTCAACTTTTTCGGTATTTTCTTTTGCAAATCCTTTCACCTGATCAATGGTTTGTTCTACTTTTTCAGTGCCAACTTCTTTGGTGGTCGAGAACAATCTTTTCAACGAATCTTTTAATCCCATGACTTTTCTGTTTTTGGTATGCAAACAAAGATACAATCATTTGAAAACGATAGAGATGTAATTGAAAATATTTGTGATAAAAAATATTTGCAAAAGGAAGAATTCATCAACGATGCGGAAGCAAACTCCATGCGTTCACGGCCGGAAAGAGATCCGTGGAAACTGAAGAATTTAGTGGTGTAAATCTATCGTTTACCAAGCCAAAGAAGGACATTCAATATTAACTTATTCTGGGTTTAGTTGGTGAAAGTAAACGATAATTCTTTGTTGGAATTGTTTTTGTAGTATTCTCCGGTGCCTAAAAATGTTTCGTGATACAGTACCAGTTTTGCGGATAGGACGATGACGTCAATGCAAATGCTGAAAATGAAATCCCATAAAGGCATCGCCTTTTTCCATATTTGCTTGAAATGCCTTGCGCTGTGATGCCGAATTCGGACGAGTATCCAGAAACAAAACAACCTGATAGTGTGATAGATTTTCAGTATTCAGTTTCGTCCAATCGTTTGTCGATTCGTAACTGAAATGATTTTTTGCACTCATTTCTGAAAACCATTGATTGGCCTCGTTCACAAAACTGATGTGTGCCTGATCGTTTTTTCCGGTATAGAAAGAGGATGACTTTAAAGCCATTCTTTTTTTTGTTGTGAAACAAGACGGATTTGGGAAACAGTAATCAGTAAAATGGTTGTAATCAGTTTTATAGTGCGATAGGAGTGTGAATATAGTTCAGATAATCTTCCCGAACCGGACAAAATACTTCAATGGCAACCGAATTTTCCAGAACCTCGGCCCGGTGCCTCACATTTCCTGAAATGTTCCAACTGTCGCCCGGAACCAATTCGTGAGGAATGCCATTGATAAAAAGGCGAATTCGTCCGCTGACCAAATAGCCTGTTTGCTCATTGTGGTGGGCATGATCAGGAAGCAGCGCATCCTTTTCAAGCAGGAATTCTGCCATCAGGGTCGATTGCCCGTAGCACAAGGTTTTAATGCGGATACCTTTGAGAATTTCGCTGTACCCGTTGGTCGAATGCTTTGAAAACATTGAGGTTTGATGCTGTTTGTAATTATTTCAGAACATGGTGAGCCAATACTTTTTGAACATCGTAAACATTCACCGATTTGTTAAATTTTTTGGTGATACTGGGAGCTGCTTCGCCCGAAATCCAGATTTTCAGTTCGGCATCTAACTCAAAAGTCCCCGCAGTTTCGATGCTAAACCTTGAAATACTTTTGTAGCTAACCGATAAGAATTCGGTTTTGCTTCCGGTGATACCCTGTTTGTCGACCACTATCAATCGCTTTGTAGTAAAAATGAAAGTATCCCGAATCAGTTTAAATCCGAGTTCAATTTCTTCATCTTCAGTAAGCAGTTTGCCATATTCACGAATTAACTCATCCTGACCAACGACTCCGGCGTTTCCAAGTAATGCTGAAAAAAGTCCCATGTTATTCAGTTTTTAGGTATTATTGGTTCAAAGTTACTTAAAATTTACTTATAGCTTTTTATTTTCTTTCCACCCATTTCCATGCGAAAAATCCGACAAAAAATTAATGCATTACATAAATTTCACGTCCACAGAGAAACCCTCTTCCAATTGCAACCTTCAGGAGAAATTTGCGTTGATGAAATTGTAATCTAAAAATAAATGCTATGAAACCAATTCTTTACCTCACGTTTTTTAGTCTTTTTTTCTCCCTTAATCTTACGGCGCAAGAAAAGTATTCTACAATGACCATGGAAGATTGGGTTGATGGTGGTTGGAAAACCACATCCAAGTATTCTAATGCTTTTGATAGCAATGGTAATATAATAAAAGTTACGATTGAAATTTGGAATGAGCTTTTTGGTAAGATGGATAAAACGGTTATTAACCATACCTTAAATGCAAATGCAACGATTAATTACAGTATTACCCAAATGTGGGACAATGAAGTGAACGATTGGATTGACAGTCAAAAAACAATTTTTACTTATGATGCATCAAAAAGGGTATTAACCGAAAAAGTGCAAATGTGGATCGATCCCGATTGGATGGATATATCCATTACTATAAATAGCTATATCAATGGTTTGCTTATTAACAAGATTTCCAAAAATGGCGTTTTCGGGGAAATGAATAATTTTATGCAGATTATTTATAGTTATAATTCGGATGGGGTAGAATACCAGACTGTTATTCAAATGTGGGATGCCTTATCAGAAACATGGAAAAATCAAATGCAATCGACAAACACATATGATTCTTCAAAAAAAATTATTTCCGTTTTAACCGAAAATAGCGAGTCAGGCGAATGGATTAAAAACATGAAATCAACATTCTCCTATAACATTGATGGTACAGTAAAGGAATCTTTAGGACAGGATTGGGTCGATGGCTATTGGATGGATTCCTGGAAAGAGTTTCAATCGTATAATATCAATGGTACTGTAAAAGAAATGCTTATTATGGATTGGTCCACGGTGCAAATTAAATGGGAAAATGGGTCCAGATGGACTTATACTTATGATGCTTCATCAATTGTTCAGCCTGAATTAACTGGAACAGATCAGTTAAAGGTTTTCCCTAATCCATTTAACAACGTTATTTCAATTGAATTAGGTTCTATAAAAATCTCCAGCGTTCAAATTTATAATACCATTGGGCAATTGGTAAGGACCATTGAAAAGGGAGAACCACTTTCGGCTATTAACCTGTCCGCTTTAAAAAGTGGTGTTTATCTGCTTAAAGTTAATTCTCCTGAATCGCAAAAGGTGATAAAGATGCTGAAGAACAAATAGTTAAAATACTACATTGATTTTACCATTTTGCCCAAAAACTCCAAATGAGAAAATATGTTCTGTATAATTCTGATCGATATTATTCGTAGAAATCTTCTCTGTCAGATGTGGCTACTTCAAACAAGAATTCTCCGATTTTTTCGGTTAACAATTTAAAAAATTGTTCGCCTTTTTCTCGTGTTGCTTTGGCCGGATTTCCGATTCCGGTGTCCTTTGTTACACTTGTCCAGCGGCGTTCGGCCCAGCCCCAGCCTTCGTGCATGGCTTTAAATTTGTATTTTTTTGCAAGGCCATCACCGGCTTCTGATAGCGGTAAAATCCATTCCGGTTTCAGGTACATCATCAGGCTTGTTTCAACCTCACCTGCATGTTCGCCTAAATCCTCGAAAATAGTGTTGGCGTCTTTAACCTTGTACCAGTTCACTTCGGAGAGAAACATTTTTGGGTACTTCAATCCCAGTTCGCGCAACATTTGCCTGAAATCGTTTCCTCCGTGGCTGTTCAGAATCACCAGTTTGTAAATTCTCTGACGGTTGAGGGTTTCAATCACGTCGTTCAGTATGGCAAACTGGGTTGACGGATTCAAATTCATATCGAGTTTCACATCAAACTGCCCGGTATTTACACCGAAAGGAATCACCGGAAGAACAATTATTTTTCCACCTTTCTCCCATGCAATTCGGGCTGACTCCGCAGCAATCGCATTGGCTTCCACGTTATCAGTTGCATATGGAAGGTGATAATTGTGCGCTTCAGTGGCTCCCCACGGTAACACAACCAGTTGATAGTGTTCGTCTTTTACTGTTTTCCAGTTTGTCTCGGCTAAAATATACGGTCTCATGTGAGTTGTTTATTAGTTTTTTCAATTTCCTTTTTCCTTTACCATCGGTTTGATAACTTTAGGACAAATTTTAAGGCCAATAAAATTAGAAATAATAACCATTAACCATGACCAACGGACGAAGAACTTTCATTAAACAATCAGCAACGGTAGCTACTGCTATGAGTGTTTTTCCGACACTCATGAATGCGGGTTGCGTGGGTGCCAACGAAAAAATTGTAGTTGCACTGATTGGCTGTAACAATCAGGGATGGGTTAACTTGCTATCATTCATGAAGCAGCCCAACGTAGAATGTGCTGCTTTGTGCGATGTTGACCAAAACGTATTGAATAAACGCGCCGCCGAATTCGAAAAATTAACGGGCAAAAAACCTGCTCTTTACTACGATTTCAGAAAAGTACTTGAGCAAAAAGATATTGATGCGGTGATTATCGGAACGCCTGATCATTGGCACTGCATCCCGATGATTTATGCTGCCGAATCCGGAAAAGATGTTTATTGCGAAAAACCACTGGGTTACACCATCGAAGAATGTAATCTGATGGTAAAAGCAACACACCGATACAAAACTGTTGTTCAGGTGGGGCAGTGGCAGCGCAGCGATCCGCACTGGCTCGATGCGGTGAAATATATTCAGGCTGGAAATCTGGGGCGTGTCCGCTCGGTTCGTGCCTGGTCGTATGTGGGCTGGAAACGTTCTATTCCAGTTGTTCCTGATGGTCCGGTTCCAGCTGGTGTCGATTACGACATGTGGCTCGGGCCAAGGCCTTCAAGAACATTCAATCAAAACCGGTTTCATGCTTCGTTTCGCTGGTACTGGGATTATGCTGGTGGAGTAATGGCCGACTGGGGCGTTCATTTGCTCGACTACGCCCTTTTTGGAATGAACCAGTATGTTCCAAAATCAGTGAGCTCTTCCGGAGGAAAATATGCATTCCCTGCTGATGCCATGGAAACTCCCGATACCATGATGGCCTTGTACGATTTTGGCGATTTTGGTATTTTATGGGATCACACTATTGGTATTGACGGTGCACAGTTTAAACGTCGTCCGCATGGAGTTGCGTTTGTTGGCGAATATGGAACGCTCGTTGTTGATCGTGGTGGTTGGGAAGTGATGGCCGAAACCAAAAGCACCAGCGCGAAGGAAGGCTTTGTTGATTTGCCCATTCAGAAAGGCACCGGAGAAGGACTCGATTTACACGTGGCCAACTTCCTCGATTGCATCAGAACCCGCAACAAACCTAATTGCGA
>JBBQMW010000200.1:0-5892 GCA_038329265.1 Bacteroidales bacterium
ATTGATATCTTTATACTATGAGAAATTACACAAATCGCAAAGAATACATAAGCAAATTATTGGCCTACAAAGATAAAGACCTCATAAAAGTGGTAAGCGGCTTACGCAGAAGCGGCAAAAGTACCTTGTTTGAAATCTATCGTGAAACATTGTTACAAATGGGGGTGCAAGCCAGGCAAATCGTGTTTTTGAACTTTGAGGATTTTGAACTACGCAAATTTCTTAACGATTTAGATGCTTTGTATGCGCACATCATCAGTCAGTTAGATTTGTCAAAGCCCTGCTATATTTTTTTAGATGAAGTACAAAATATAAACGAGTTTGAACGTTTGGTCGACGGTTTGTTTGTAAAACCTAATATAGATGTTTACATCACAGGCTCAAATGCTTTTTTGCTTTCAGGCGAATTAGCAACGCTTTTAAGTGGCCGCTACATCGAAATATCTATTTTGCCTTTTTCATTCAAAGAATACTTAACGGCTCGCAACATTGACACATCAAACAGATACCTCAACTATGAAGCCCTGTATTTTGACTATGTAAATGAAACCTCATTACCTAAAGGTGTTGAATTGCGTGAAGGTGGTTTCGATAAGATATACGAATACTTAGAAGCCATTTATGCCACGATCATAGAAAAAGACATCACAAAACGCTACCAGATAAACGACAAGCGAGCGTTTGGCAACATTACAAAATTTGTAGCATCCAACATTGGCAACCCGCTTTCGCCCGGTAATATTGCAAAAACATTAAAACATGACGGACAAAACACACACAATACCACCGTTGAAAAATATTTGGAATATTTAGTAGCAAGTTTTATATTTTACAAAGTAAACCGCTTCGATTTAAAAGGTAAAAAACAATTGGCAACTCAAGAAAAATACTATTTAGTTGATGCTGGTTTGCTCAACATTTTGGCTGGAAAAGAACGTACTACAGACAGAGGACATCTATTAGAAAATGTCGTTTACCTTGAACTGCTTCGCCGAGGCAACAAAATTTGGACCGGTACAACACGAAACAACAAAGTGGACTTTGTGTGCAAAACCACGACAGGTGACATTGAATATTATCAGGTTGCCTGGCAAATGTCGAGTGAAAGCACAGCAGAACGAGAGTTTGGTGCATTAGAAAAAATCAACGACAATTACCCGAAATTTTGCTCACGACTGACTCTTTTACACAAAACAGGAGCGGCATACGACATTTGAACGTTTTTAACTGGCTACTTGACTCGGATGAAAAGCAAGAATAATCACGGGCTATGACATCAGCTACACGTCAAATGCAGCAGCAGTGGTTTTCGGTGAGTATCTTTCCGCAAGGTTCCGGTTAACCGGGATCGACAGGAAATCGCCCGCAATCCGCCCCTGAGTTTAGCTTTTTACGTTGCAGTCATGATGTTCTATTTAAGTTTATGGAGCTACAGAGTAGCGGAATCATTTATATATTTTAACGGATAACATTATTAAAAAAGACTAAACTTCACTACAAATTATGGTAAATTTATTTGAATTGACTATATTGAAAACGAAATCTAAATAACCTTTTATATCCCGATCATCAACCCTTTAAACAACCCAAAAAATGAGATCAATTCTGTTAACAACTTTTGCACTGTTTTTATCTGTTTTTGTGTATTCGCAAACCAACTCAGCGAAAACCAAAGTAATTATTGACCCTTCTTACGAAGTAAAAACCTCCGGCATTAACAACGTCACCAAAATTGAATTGAGTGATACCGAAACAAGGCTCACCGTCCATAGCACATTTGTCCCTTATTGGTGGGTTTCGTTTTCCAAGCCGGAGCACTTTGTACGAGATTGTGAAACGGGAAAAGTTTATGAGTTAAAAGGGATCGAAGGAGATGAACTGGATAAGCAAATCTGGATGAAGGCATCAGGCGATAGTACATTTGTTCTGATTTATCCTCCTTTGGAAAAAACGGTAGCGAAAATTGATTTTGGAAATGAAGTCTTTGGTATTTTGCTGGATGACAGCAGATCGGGGAAAAACTTGCCATCTGCAGTACCACTAAAGGTTTCCAAATGGATCGATCAGGAGTTGGCCAAGGTGAAAAACAAAGCGCCTGTTGATTTTAATTCTCCTAAATTTTTCAGTAAAGGTTCTGGCCGACTGGTTGGATACATTAAAGGATACGATCGCCGTCTGGGATTTAATACAGGACTTGTATATTCAAGCAACGAATTGACCAGAGAGGATTTTCCAACTGTAGTTAAAATTTATCCTGATGGCCGTTTCGAAGCCGATTTGCCGTTTGATTTCCCCAAGTATACAATGCTGTACATGAAAGACATTGCGATTCCATTTTATTTGGAGTCCGGACAAACCTTATCCATGATTTTGGATTGGGAGGAGTTTCTGATTGCTGACCGGAAGCGGAACATCCGATATCAGTTCGAACATGTAATTTATCAAGGTCCTTTGGCACAGATAAATACCGATTTGGCTGGTTATATACCCGAACAATTCAATTATGAGGAGTTTCAAAAGAAAAAGACAACCATGTTGCCTGAAGATTTTAAACTGGAGCAAATACCCGTGCAAGAAGCGGACAAGCAAAAGCTTGAAGAATACATTAACAACAAAACATTAACGCCTCAGGCAACAGCCATTCTGCGAAGCAAAACCTTGCTCGAAAGCGCCGACCATTTGTTCGATTTTGTGATGAGTCGTGACTATTATGCAAAAAAAGATACTGCCAATAAAATACTGAGAACACCTGTACCTGCATCTTATTACAATTTTATAAAGGAAATTCCATTAAACGATAAAAGCCTTCTGGTCTCTTCTGAATTCTCGACCTTTGTAAACCGGTTCGAATATTGTGAGCCGCTAAGTCGTGCTCAATCCAAAGTGGGTTATTCTAGCATAAAGCCAGCAAAAGATATAATAACATTCCTCATTGAAGCCGGAGTAGAATTTTCGCAGGAGGAGGAGCAACTCGTTTCCTTATTGAACAAAGAGAAAATGACGGAAATTGAAATTATGGAATATGAAAAAAAGAAAGATCAGATTCAAGCTTTTTTTGCCAAAAATAAAAATCATGTCGATGCCTATTCTGAAAAATACATTAAACCACTCCAGAAATCCATGGCGGTAGAATCTTTTCAAAGAAACTGGCAGGTAAAAGATTCGGTTTTGCGCAGTGATCTTGGAGTAGAAAACAATCTGGTTTATGAAATTACTAAAATTCGGTCGCTGAATTACATTTTTGATACCTCATCGAAAGAAGCCGCAATTGGGTTTTGGGATGAACTGAAAAATGGAATTTCGAATCCATTTTTGATCGAAACAGGAAACCACTTATTGTCGGAGTCTTTTCCTGAAAAGAAAGTCACAGCTTATGCTTTACCCAAAGGTGCCGCAACTGATGTTTTTAGAAAGATTACTGATCCATTCAAGGGGAAAATCTTGTTTGTCGATTTTTGGGCCACAACTTGCGGTCCATGTGTTGGTGAGATTCAGCGGATGAAACCAATCCGGGAGAAATACAAGGATAACAAGGATTTTGAGTTCATATTTATTACCGACGAACGCGGTTCGCCAAAAGCTGACTATGACAAATTTGTGAAGGAGCAAGAAATGAAAAATATCTACCGGCTCTCGAAAGACGATTACAACTACCTCCGACAGTTGTTCAAATTCAACGGGATTCCACACTATACGGTGATAGACATAGCGGGAAATGTTTTGAATAATAACTTTCCGATGCACAATTTCGAATCTGAGTTAAAGGGCATTTTATCAAATATAAAATGATCTAATAAGGTTAGTTGTTCTTGGTTCACCTTAGCTACTAAGGTTTCCGAATGAAAATAAGGTTCTAAAAATAAAGGCTATAAAAACGTTATTTTCTGACATTTAACCTTAGTAGCATGATAATGAGAAATGCGAACCCCGTCCGCGGGAAATCGTCGATCAAGGGAATAGTCTTTTTTTCGGACGAAAAGGAAAAGCTTTATAAATTGAAAAATGATTAAAATCAAAATAGGAATTTTGTAGTACAACCATATTATCAGCGAACAAATAAACGATTTTATGACCCAAGCCTCCAAATACCGCACCCTGATTGCCGATGACGAGCAACCCGCCCGCGACCGCCTGACGAAATTGCTGGCCGAACATGCCGACAAAATCGAATTAATTGGCGAAGCTCAAAACGGGTTGGAATGCCGTGAAATGATAGACCGCTTGAAACCCGATCTGGTGTTTCTGGATATCCAGATGCCCGGACTGACAGGGTTTGAAGTGTTGCAGCAAACCATCCATTTGCCGGTTGTGATTTTTTGTACTGCCTACGATGAGTTTGCCCTTCAGGCTTTCGAAACCAACAGCATCGACTACATTGTGAAACCCGTCAAGGCCGAACGCATTGCAAAGTCGATTGAAAAGCTTGATTCGCTGAAGCAAAACTCCGACAAACAAGCGCTCCTGCAAATGATTGGTAATTATTTGCAACAAACGCCGAAAAAGGAAATCACCAGCATTCCGGTCAAACTGGGCGACCGTATGCTTTTTGTACGGATCGAAGATGTTTCGTATTTCTCGGCGGAAGAAAAGTATGTGACGATTTTCACCAAAGACGGCAAAACCTACCTCTGCGATTTTCCGCTGAAAAGCCTGGAAGAAAAGCTGGGCGAGGCTTTCCTGCGTATCCACCGTTCGTTGCTGGTAAATGTTGGCCGCATCCGCGAAATCAACAAGCATTACGGTAGCCGCTTTGTAGTTAAAATGGACGACACGTCCCAAACCAAACTCCTCACTGGTCGCGGTTATTGCGAACAGGTGAAGAGGTTGATGGAGATTTAGAAGTGAAATTAGGATTTTAAAAGCAACTATTTGGAAGAAGTTTATCTGTAAAATATCACACAAAAGGAATGTAAATTCCCTTTGTCGGAAAATAAATCATTAACCAATTAAATCCTCAACCCATGAAAAAACCACTTTTGCCGCTTGTTTTGTCTGCCGTGTTTGTGGCTGTTTTATTTCTACAGTCTTTTTATCCTATTCCTGAAGATAAGTTAAAACAATTTCTGGCTACCTCCAATTTTCTGAATCATCAGTATCCACAGGAGAAAATATACCTGCAATTCGACCGGCCATCTTATTGGGCTAAGGATGATATCTGGTTTAAAGCCTACCTGAAAGACTCTCCAATTCCGGATTGCAACCTTTATGTGGAGCTTTTGAATTCTAAAGGAATCGTTTATCAGAAGAAAATGTATTGGGCGCAGAATGGTCTGGCCTATGGCGATTTTCAACTTGAAGATTCCATATCGAGTGGGATTTATCAAATTCGGGCCTATACCAATTACATGAGGAATTTCGATGAACGATGGTTCTTTCGGAAAGACCTGGTGATTCTGAATATTCAGGATAAAGTAATTCCTGGCACCGAACAATCACTGAGCCGTAAAGATATTGATTTTCAGTTTCTTCCTGAAGGCGGGACATTCCTCGCAAATGTGAATAACAAAATAGCCTTCAAGGCAACTGATCAAAATGGGAGAGGATTGGCCGTGGAGGGCAGAATTGTGGATGACAAAGGTACTGAGCTGACCAAAATTAAAAGTCAATTTCGTGGAATGGGGAACTTTGTGATTCAGGCTCAGGAAGGAAGAACTTATCGGGCAGAAGTTGTTGTTGCCGGAAATATTCCAATGACCTTTAAGCTTCCGGCTTCACAAACCGAAGGGCTGAGCCTGGCGGTTAGTTCGGCTGATTCGGAGTTCGTAAATGTTCAGGTTGCTCGTTATATGGATTCATCGACGGATACTGTTCCTGCCGAATACATGCTGATCGGTCAATCCAAAGGAGTCGTTTTTTATCGCAAACAGATTACGATAGTTTGACCACTTTAAC
>JBBQMW010000201.1:0-5885 GCA_038329265.1 Bacteroidales bacterium
CTTGTTTTCGCGAACCACATAGTCGTTGAAACCCAGTCCCAAATCCTTAAATTCTTCGATAAATCCATCAATATCGGTGCGATCGATTTCACTTTCCAGTTCTTTCGCATACCGGATCAGGCGGCTTTCGACCATGATCAGTGCAAAGAAGGGCATCATAAATTTGGGGAAATCACTTTGTTTAATTCCGGCGCCAATAAGCAAATCAGCCGTTTTCCATACGTCTGATTCGTATTGTGAAATGTTTTGAGACATACTTTATATATTTGACTTTTGAGTTAAGTGTCAAATGTAATCATAGCCGATTAAACACGCGCCATGTAAAACATATATTTTTTGAACAAAGCACGAAACAACTTTCATTCTAACTAAAATAAAAAAGGATCGTCTTCAACTCAGACGATCCCTAAAATTTAGAATATATAGACAACTATACAATTTCGGGCAACAAATAAGGTGCACGGTAATCACGGGTCAACATGTTGTTGGCGTCTTCAATATCGTTGCCGATAAAACGTTCTGCTACCGGATCAAAATCAAGCTGTTTGCCCAAACGGTATGAAATGTTTCCCAAATGAGCCAGTGACGAGGCCAAAGCACCAGTTTGAACCGCACCATTCTGAATGCTCATATCACGGGCACGGATGGCATCGAACCAGTTTTGAAAATGTAGTGTCAATTCGCCTTTCTCCGAACGGGCCGGTCCTTTTTCGCGCTTCTCGCCCAAATAGGTTTCGTACGTATCGTAGCCTTTCACAACCATATAGCCTTTATCACCATAGAAGATATTTCCAACACCGGCGCCATCCTCAAGGTTTGTACACCAGTTACGAACTTCAAATTGAATAATTTTCTTTTCTTTCGGATAGTGATAAATTGAAGTTTGAATTTCAGGAACTTCTTTACAATCGTCCCATAAAAATTTACCGCCCATGGAGGTAATGCGCTCGGGCAGGCTGTTCACGCCAAGACCCCACATACAAAGGTCGGTTTCGTGGATTCCCTGGTTGCCTACATCGCCATTGCCATAATTCCAATGCCAATGCCAGTTGTAATGAACCAGATTTTTCGAGAATGGGCGCATTGGAGCCGGTCCGCACCACAAATCGTAGTCAAGACCTGCCGGAGTTTGCGAAATACCTTTGTTGCCAATATCCACACGCCAGCGATAAACCAATCCACGTGACATGTATACACGGCCAATCAAACCTTCTTCCAGATGTTTAACCGCTTCGCGGATGGCAACAGACGAGCGCAACTGAACACCATGCTGAACAATACGATTGTATTTATAAGCGGCTTCAATAATCTTTCTACCTTCAGCAATATTGTGTGTAGCTGGTTTCTCCACATACACATCTTTTCCGGCCTGACAAGCCCAAATGGTCTGTAAAGCATGCCAGTGGTTTGGCGTTGCTAAAGTAACCGCATCAATGGTTTTATCTTCATAAGTCTTTCTGAAATCTTGCTCTATATGAACAGTTTTACCATATTTCTTTTCAAATTCTTTGGCACGATCCTGAAGTATATTTAGATCGGGATCGCACAGAACAGCAATTTCGACATTAGCTTTTTCTGAAAGGCCCATAATTTCCTCGATATGTGTTTTTCCCCGGCCATTAATACCCAAAACAGCCACACGAATGCGGTCGTTGGCTCCTTTTGCACTTTCAGGAATAATTTCCGGCTTCGGAATGGATTCACCGGCAAAAACAGAAGGAGTAACTGCTGCCAGAACAGCTCCGGAAGCAGCTGTCCGTAGAAAAGATCTTCTTGAATTGGTTGAGTTATTTTCCATATTAGTTTGATTTAGGTTTATTAGTTGAAAAGTTTTTATGTTATTAATATTCAAGGCAATGATAATTAAACTTTTAACTCAACTTAATAACTATTGAATGACAACAAATTGACAAAAATGACACTTTTCACTTACCGGTTATATTTTTCAGTTATCCGTTTCAGGAAAGCCTTGTGATTGGTTCGAATCTGGCTCCAGGTAAAACGCCAGTCCCAGTTTCCGGCTGCTATCCCGGGGGTGTTCATTCGGGCATCAGTGTCCAAACCGATAACATCCTGCATCGGAATTATTGCTGTATGCGCTGCTGATGCCCAGATGTATTCAATAAAATTCTCCACAAACTGTTTCCCTTTTCCGGAGATATATTTATGAAGAAATTTACGTTCTTTTCGTTCAATTGAATTAAACCAACCCAACGAAGTATCGTTGTCGTGGGTACCAGTGTATGCAATAAAATTGGAAGTGTAATTGTGTGGCAAATCCATATTGGTTGGATCGGAACCAAAGGCAAACTGAAGGATTTTCATTCCGGGAAGGTTAAAATCATCCCTAAGTCTTTCAACTTCAGGAGTAATTACGCCCAAATCTTCAGCAATAATATTCAATGATCCGTGTTGTTCTTTCAATTTCCGGAATAATTCGTATCCTTTTGCCGGAAGCCATTCGCCAACAATGGCGGTTTCTTCTTCAACCGGTATAGCCCAGAATGACTCCAATCCCCGAAAATGGTCGACACGAACCTGATCAAACATCTGGAGATTAAATTTTACCCGGGCAATCCACCAATCGAAATCTCGTTCGGCTAAGCGTTCCCAATCAAATACCGGGTTTCCCCACAACTGACCAGTTTCACTGAAATAATCGGGCGGAACTCCACCAACCTGAGTGGGTTTGGCATCAGCGTCGAGCAGAAAAATATCCTGATTGGCCCAAACATCCACACTATCCATCGAAACGTAAAGCGGAATGTCGCCGATGATCTGGATACCTTTCGAATTAGCATACTTTTTCAGTTTAAACCATTGCCTGAAAAATATAAACTGAAGGAAACGATGAAAATCGACTTCGGCATGTAACTCCTGAAAAGCCATATGAATCGTATGCCTGTCACGGGTAACCAGTTCTTTCGACCAGGTATTCCAAACTGTTTCGCCGTTTTTTGATTTCAGCGAACGAAACAGTGCATAATCGTCGAGCCACCATGAATTATGACTCATAAATGTGTGATAATCGTCTTTGTAACGGTCGAAATTCTTTTTGAAACCGACAAAAGCTTCCCTGAACAAAAGCATCTTCCACTCTTCTACCCGCTCGAATTCAACTTTTTTAGCTTTGAATTTCTGATCGGTAATCGAATTTTTCGAAATCAACCGATCAGTAGCCAATTGCTGAACATCAATAAACATTGGATTTCCGGCAAAAGCAGAATAACATTGATAGGGTGAATTCCCATAACCAACCGGTCCGAGAGGCAGAATCTGCCAGATTTTCTGTCTGGTCTGAGCCAGAAAATCTACAAACAGAATAGCCTCTTTTCCCATATCACCAATGCCGCTGTCGCCCGGAAGCGAACTGATATGCAGCAGTACTCCACTATTTCTTTTCATTTTCTTGAATTAATTTTCGGTAATCTGCCAAAAAATCGGCTGTTTCGCGCACCACTCGCTGAACTGCAAGTCCATGATTGAGATCGGGCACAAATGCTTTGGGATCGCTCCCGTTCAGAAAAATATAATGTGCATGAATCATTGAACGCAGCCAACCCGGCGGAACATGTCCTGATGGGAAACTGGTGATTGGTGCGTAATTGCTGCCAACAACCTGCCGGGTCCACTGCCCGGTTTCTTCCAAAAAATACTCGAAATAATCAACCGAATGCGACGAGTATCTTAACATTCCCTTTTCTGCATAAATTTCGAGTGAAACCAAATCGCCAGTGCCCGAACTGATGCGGCTGGCAGCAAGTGTTCCGGCAGCTTTATTTTCAGGATGCACCAAAGTTAACGAACTGAATAAATCTGAATCTATTGGAACATCTTTAAATCTTCCGGCCTGAAATGCGCTGGTTATCTGCAAATTTTCGCCCAGAAAAGCCATCAGCAAACTAATTCCATGCGAACCCAAATCGGCCATTGCGCCGCCATCTGGAGCTGGTGTTAAACGAGTTGTGCGTTTTTCGCGGTATGACTGATTCAAATAATCGCCGTGATAATATTTTAAATCAAAGTGGATTGGGGTTCCTAATTGGCCGGTATGCCAGAAAGCAAGAGCTTCGCGCACCGAAGCAGTTTGTAAATACTGAAATCCGATTTGTATTATTTTACCTGAAGTTGCTGCAATTTCCTTCATTTGCATTTCTTCTTCAAGATTGGAACAAACAGGTTTTTCCAAATATATTCGGGTGACTGAAGGCATTTCCAGAGCCAAATTCAAATGTTCGAAATGCACTTTGTTTGGACCCAAAATCAGTACAGTATTGATTCGGGGATTGGTTCTGAATTCATCGATTGTTAACGACTTACTAAAACCGTATTTGAGGGCAAATGCATCACGGCTATCTTTCCGGACTGAACAAACCGCTTCCAGTTCAATTTCAGGTACTTCCGGATAAAAATATTTCAATGAATTTAAGGCAAAGGCGTGTGAGCGGGCAATTCCTCCTGCACCTAAAAAGCCGATAATCATTTTTTCTGACCCCATTGAAACAGATTTTTATTGAACGTATCAAAATTAAAGGTTTTAGTGAGAGTTGGAAGGATTTTAACAAAAAATAGCCGGCCTGTTTTCACAATCCGGTTATTTATTTTTACAATTTGAGACACCCAACTTTAGGCATTCCAAACTTTAGCTCACTTTAGGCACGTCTTCTTATTCCAATTCCAAAACCACTACCGATTTTCCCGGAATACTCACTTCCAGTTTATTGTCCGAAAATTTTTTTGCATTTTTAAATGCTTCAGGAGTAACTGCATCAGGCTTTTCGAACGTATTCACCGAATTCACGGCGGCAGCTGTCAGAATTGATCCTGAATTGATTTTGCTGAATCCTTTACCTGAAAGGTTGATCTCCAACTTAATTTCTTTATTCGGATTCAGGTTGCTCAAAGTTATGTGCATTTTGCCATTTTTATCAACCGAAGCAGAACTGCTGATGGCAGGAATCTGATCGGTACCCAGTTTATACGGCTCGCAAGTCAGATTCGATGGTAATAAAGTTGCATTCTGGTGAATGTTATACATTTTGAAGACATGATAAGTTGGCGTCAGTACCATTTTGTTTCCCTGAGTCAGTATCATAGCCTGCAAAACATTAACAATCTGAGCGATGTTCGCCATTTTCACGCGGTCGCTGTGTTTATTTAAGATATCCAGCGTAGTTGAAGCAATCAGTGCATCGCGCATGGAGTTTTGCTGAAAAAGGTGTCCGGGAATAGTTCCGGGTTCAACGTCAGTCCAGATTCCCCATTCGTCAACCAGCAAGTCAACCCTTTTATCTTTGTCGTATTGATCCATAATGGCCGAATGTTTAGTGACCAACTCGTCCATGTACAAACCTTTCTTTAATCCAGCAAAATAAAGGTCTTCACCAAAACCGGTTGCCGGTGATTTATTGTTCCAACCTTCACCTGCAATCGTATAATAATGAAGCGACAATCCGTCCATATTATTTTTATCTTTTTCCATCAAAACCTTGGTCCAGTTAAAATCACTTCCGTTTGAACCACAGCCGATACGGTCGAATTTATCGCCACCATACATTTTGGCATAATTAGAATACTGCCTCATCAAATCAGCATAAAACTCAGGCGTCATATCTCCACCACAACCCCAACTCTCGTTTCCGATGCCGATAAATTTCACATCCCAAGATTTATCGCGGCCATTTTTCCGGCGAAGGTTGGCCATCGGAACGTCATCGTCCGAAGTCATGTATTCGATCCAATCGACCATTTCACCAACAGTACCCGAACCCACATTAGCCGAAATATAAGGATCGCAGCCCAGCAATTCACAAAGATTCAGAAATTCGTTGGTGCCAAAACTATTGTCTTCGACCGTTCCGCCCCAGAAAACATTTTTAATTTTT
>JBBQMW010000202.1:0-5821 GCA_038329265.1 Bacteroidales bacterium
GGTATGTCCATATGTTAACAGGTTAGATAGTCAACGCATTGCAAATCAAATATTTAATATTTTATGCATGAAATGGCAATCTGATTTGCATCGTTTATGTATAAATCAAGAATAAAAAAAACAGTTTTTAGAGGTGCCCATTAATAAAGTCCTGAATTCTGGCTCCAACCGGCGTAAGGTGGTTCGATAAAAGTCTGGCCTTTTCTCTGTAATTATTTAAGAGCGGAGTTGCAACTTCCAGAAACTGAGCAGTACGTTCGTCCTGAAAATAGGGATAACCCAAGGCAGCCAGTTTGAGGTTGATATATTGAATTAATTTTTTGCTGTTAACGGTGTCTTTGTTGAAATCGATTCCAACGCCAAAAGTTTTAGTAATTGCCATTTCCTGAATTTTTAATTGGATCAAATTTAGTGATTGGTAAAATGTGTTATCAATTGTATGAAGTTTTAGAACAGTATTTCGCAATAAAATAATATTAAGTACTTCAATACAATAACAGAAATCTCACTTAAAGGTTTCTATATCAGTTAATTTATAATGACGATACAAATATCAACCTGAAATACCTTGAGAAATATCTAAAAACAAATAATAAGTTACAAGATCAAAGCGATAATTACGATTTTCAAACAATTTGATCCTCAAACCGTTTAAAATATTGAAGTGATAGAAATTTATTTAAACCATGAATCTCAATCAAATTACGGTTCCGGTATCCGATGTTGAGCGATCGATCCGATTCTATGAGAAATTAGGACTTCGATTGAGCGTACAATCATTGCCAACTTATGCGAGGTTCGAATGTCCGGAAGGAAACTCAACATTCTCACTGCATCAGGTCGATTTAATGCCTGTTGGTGATGGTATCTGGGTATATTTTGAAGTTCAAAATCCGGATGAAATTGTAAATGAACTGATTGGGAAAGGTATTGTGTTTGAAGAAATGCCCAACAACAAACCCTGGCTTTGGCGCGAAGCACGATTGAAGGATCCCGATAACAATCAGATTATTTCGTATTTTGCAGGAAGTAACCGCGCAAATCCTCCGTGGAGAATGGTCAGCAAAAATTTATAATCAAAAAAACGAGCAATGGCTATTATTTACAAATCAGGCATTATGCCTGATATCAAACAGGTTATTGACCTATACAACAGCTCCGGAATAAAACGGCCAACAGCTGATTTCGAGCGGACAAGAAAAATGTATTCCAATTCAAATCTTTTGGTTACAGCCTGGGATGAGGACAAATTGGTAGGTATTGCTCGTTCACTGACTGATTTCTGCTACTGTTGCTATTTATCTGATCTTGCTGTTCGGATGGAATATCAAAAACAGGGTATTGGAAAGGAACTCATTCGTCTCACCCAAATTGCAATTGGGGATCAAACCATGCTTCTGCTCCTTTCAGCACCTTCCGCCATGGAATATTACCCGAAACTTGGTTTTCAGAAAGTGGAAAATGGGTTTATTATTCCTCGTAAAAAGTGATTGCCTAGTGGGTTTTCCCCATTCAAAAAAAACAATTGAATTTCAATGGAATGATCAGGCAAATTTGCAAATTTGCACCGCTTAAATTTTCCCTTAGATGACTAAAATTCGACTATTTATAACAATCATTTTAACACTGTTCATCGGTTCTGTTTCAGATGCACAAGTTATACTCAACGAAATTTCAAACAAAAATTCAGGACAAATTTACGATGAAGACAATGAACTGGAAGACTGGATCGAAATCTACAATCCATCGTCATCAACCATTAATTTGGGCGACTATTGTTTGAGCGACGATTCCCTTAATTTTGAAAAATGGGCATTCCCTTCCTACCAAATGCCTTCAGGCGCACATTTGGTGGTTTTTGCTTCAGGAAAAGACCGCAAGGCTGTTTCTGATGGGTATCATTGGGAAAGCCCGGTTTTACCAAATCATACTTTCGATTACCTGATTCCGGGAGCTTCAACACCTGCCATTTGGAAAGATCGTAGTTACGTGACTTCGGGCTGGAGTCAGGGAAAGGCTGGTTTCGGTTATGGCGATAACGACGATGCAAGCATCGTTCCGGACGGAACTTTGGCGATATATGTTCGTAAAGCTTTCACACTTCCCTACGGATTTAATTTTCAGGATGTTTCGTTGATGTTGGATTACGATGATGGATTTGTGGCCTACCTGAATGGAACAGAAATCGCACGCATGTATTTGGATGTCAACCCTGCATGGAATTCTACAAGCAATGCAGGTCATGAGGCAACCATGTATTCGGGTGGCAAACCAGAAGCAATAGCAGTGAATCCTGATTTGATCAGGTCACTGTTGGTTAGTGGAACCAATGTACTGTCTATCGAAGTTCATAATACCAATTCAAGCTCAGCCGATTTAAGTTTGATTCCGTATTTTTCTTTTAAAATCAATGATTTGTATTCACTTTTTGATCAAACACCGGCAACATTAATTCCAGCCTCATCATCTAATTTACATGCCAATTTCAAAATAGACAGCAAAGGCGAAAACATTTCTCTTTTCAATAAAAAGACAAATAAAGTTGAAACAGTTTTGGTCAAAAATCTGACAACAGGATTATCCATGGGACGTGTTTCGAATGGTTCAGGTAACTGGGGAATATTCCTGCAACCCACGCCTAATTTGGCCAATACAACAAAATCCTATTCCATCGATCGTGAACCGCAACCTGTCTTTTCAATTCCTGAAGGTTTTTATACCGATAAAAAGAATGTTAGTATAACTTCGACTTCATCGACAGCTGAAATTCGTTATACGAAAGATGGAAGTGAACCAGTCAGCACCTCAACCTTATACAACGGAACTCCAATTCCGGTTTCTGTTTCAGTAATTATCCGTGCAGCCTGTTTCAGTAAAGCCAATAAGTTGCCAAGCTTTTCAGCGTCAAATACTTATTTTATGAATAAATCCGGGCATTCGGTACCGGTACTTTCAGTAATTACGGATAATTCGAATTTATATGGCGGAACCGGAATCTTCGATCATACTGATCAGGAATGGGAAAGACCATGCTATGTGGAATATTTTAACAAAGAAGGCAAGAAGCAATTTGAACAATTTTCGGGAATTCAGATTGACGGCGGAGCAGGTGGTAGTCGTTCGAATCCGCAGCATTCCTTCCGCCTCGAATTTGACAACAAAATATATGGTGAGGGTGATGTGGATTATCCTCTCATTACCGATCGGCACGAACGTAATGATTATAAATCGATATACCTGCGCAATGGAAGCAATCAATGGCTCACTTTTCAGTTTAAAGATGCCATGCAATGTGAAATGATGGCGAACAAAACCAATAACTATTATTCGCATTGTATGCCAACCGTGGTGTACATCAATGGCTCCTATTTCGGAGTTTACGAAATGCGCGAGAAACTGAATGATGAGTATTTTCAGGAGAATTACAAGGCAACTATTGATTCCAGCTTTCAACTGCTTTCGCTTAGCTATTATTACAATTTAGTACTTCGGGCACTTAATGGATCAGTTGAAACCTTCACCACCGATTACAATCGCTTTTTGCAACTTAAAAATACTGATTTTGATTACCTGAAGAAAGTTGATCAGATTCTTGACCTTGAATACTATACCGATTACATTATTGCCCAATCGTGGATAGCTGATACCGACTGGCCCTACAATAATATTAAAATTGTGAAGGGCGATTTCACGAATAACCGGTGGAGATTCATATTGCAGGATCTGGAATGGGCTCTCAATCCGAATGGTTGGAGCAATTCAAGTTTCGATCACATCAATTATATGCTCACGTACGATCTCAATATGCCCTATCTTCGGTTTTGGAGGGAACTGATTAAAAATGCAGCGTATAAGAAAACATTTATTAACCGGTTTGCCGATATCATGAATTCATCATACCTTCCTGAGAATACCACAAAGATTGCTCAGGAAGTTTACGATGCATCCTTCCCTGAAATGAGTGCCGAGTATACCCGTTGGGGTGGAGATTATAGCCAGTACAGCAAAAACCTCGCAATTTTTAAAACTGAGTTGACTAACCGTTCCACAACAGTTCGTAAGAATATAGTGTCAAATTTTACTTTGGCAGGACAATACACGGTCGAACTACAAGTTCAGCCTGAAAATGCAGGGGTCATACAAACCAACACCATTTTTCCGGAAGTTTATCCGTGGAGCGGCGTGTATTTTGCGGGCATTCCCATTAAAATGGAAGCCAAAGGTTTGGGAAATTATGTGTTCGATGGTTGGGTGGCAAACAGTTTCATTAAAGATACCAAGAACCCTGTGATTGAAGCTGATGTGAAAGTGAACGGCTATAAATTTGTCGCTAAATTCAGGTTGCAAACACCAGCTGACGCAATTACAATCAGCGAAATAAATTACAGTTCGGACGAAGTATATCCGGCAGGCGACTGGATCGAATTATACAATTACGGACAAACAGCAAAAGACCTCACCGGCTGGTATCTGACCGACTCTGACAATACGCATAAATGGGTTATTCCGGGCGCAGTATTCCTGCAAGCTGGTGAAAGGTTGGTACTGGCTTCTGATCAAAGTAAATTCAGTTTTGTTTATCCGAACGTAAAAAACGTTTTGGGTTCGTTCGGATTTGGACTGGGTTCGCCTACCGATAGTGTTCAGATTTTCGATCGGAAGGATCAGCTTATTGCCGGAGTTAAATACAGCAACCTTTCGCCTTGGCCAACAGGTACCTACGACCAGGGAATGACACTCGAATTAAAAGATCCGAATTTAAACTTGAATCTGGCTTCCAATTGGTTTGATGGTTGTGTGGGAGGCTCACCCGGAGCTGCTTATACCAAATGCCTGATTAATGGAATAAGTACTCCGGCAGAAGGAAGCATAGCAGTTTTATACCCGAATCCTGCCTCCGATCTGATTTACATTGTTTTGCCTTCTGTTTCTGACAATCAGGATATAAGCTGTCGCATTTACGATGTGATGGGAAAAGAAGTAAAAACTGAGACTGTTAGTGAGGATTCGAAAAATACGATTCAAATCGAAGTGTCAGGCTTTCGGTCAGGTATTTATGTCGTTAAACTTTCCGGAGATAACTTTCAGCAGAGTTTGAAATTCGTCAAAAACTAAGAAAAAATATTTCACAAACCTTAAAGGTGGGATGTTAAAAATTTGGCATTGAGAATTATTTTTTTTTCGTTCGTTTTTATCAGAATGCAAGACAAGAAAGCTGCGAAGCTGCTTTTCTAATAGGTAGCCAGTTTTGGAACGAAGAAAAAATAGCTGAATATTGAATTTTTGACAGCCTGCCGTACAGGGTAAATGAAAGCATCACTCTGCGGTATCTGTAAACTTTGAAGTTCATTTTCTCCATATCCCTTTGCGTATTTTTTCGTATTTATTGGATTTCGGTAAGAGTAAAAGAAAAATGCTGGACAATGGCTGAATGGCCAATCAAAATGGATTAGTTGGGTTTGTTTGTATACATCCCATTTAAACATCTTATCATTTTTGCTGTTGAAAGAAGAACTTAACGTATTAAGTCTTTCACGATAAAAAGTATGTCATGAACGATCAACAATTATTTTACAAGCAAAAACTTCAGTTTGAAGTTGACTCCTGGGATTTGAATGAGGCGATTCGTATGGGAGAAAACGTGGTTGTTATCGATGCCCGATCTGTTGAATCGTATACGAATGAGCATATTCCCGGAGCAATCAATATTCCTCACCGGACGATGAATCCTGAGAACACTGCCCATTTAGACAAGAGTAAACTTTTTGTGTCGTATTGCGATGGAATTGGATGTAATGCTTCAACCAAAGGCGCTTTAAAC
>JBBQMW010000203.1:0-5789 GCA_038329265.1 Bacteroidales bacterium
CTCGCTTTGCCCCTCTCTAAAATTAGAGAGGGGGGACGTCCGCTGGCGGACGTGGGGTGAGTTATGGATGAAATAGACCATAAATTGTTTTCCAAACTAAATTCAGAAACCGTATCACCCGAAAATAAACGAGGCTGCCAGTTTCCCGACAACCTCTTTTTATCATTATATCTTATCCGTGTTCCAAATAAAGTTATAAGAATAAATAAATGTCGCTTTCAAAATCATTGTTTTGTTGACTCACCCCAAGCTCGCAGTGCTCGCTTTGCCCCTCTCTAAAATTAGAGAGGGGGGACGTCCGCTGGCGGACGTGGGGTGAGTTATGGATGAAATAGACCATAAATTGTTTTCCAAACTAAATTCGGAAACCGCATCACCCGAAAATAAAAAAGGTTGTCAGTTCCCGACAACCTCTTTTTATCATTATATCTTATCCGTGTTCCAAATAAAGTTATAAGAATAAATAAATGTCGCTTTCAAAATCATTGTTTTGCTGACTCACCCCAAGCTCGTAGTGCTCGCTTTGCCCCTCTCTAAAATTAGAGAGGGGGGACGTCCGCTGGCGGACGTGGGGTGAGTTATGGATGAAATAGACCATAAATTGTTTTCCAAACTAAATTCAGAAACCGTATCACCCGAAAATAAACGAGGCTGCCAAATGTTTGACAGCCTCGTTAACTATTCAGAAAATACTTCTTATTTTTTCATGGGTAAATACCAACTGGCAGGGTTCATCAGTTTTGCCCGAACCTGATCAGCCATACTTTGGTCAGTGAATTTGGAGGCCACTTTGTTAGCCAGATATTCAGGCTTTGCTCTGCGGTTTGCAACACGAACCAAATCGAACCAGCGTTTTCCTTCAAAAGCAAGTTCCATGGCACGTTCATCCATGATCAGGTCTTCGATGTATTCAATCCGCATCTCACCTTCGAGTTTAACCGTGGTAGTATCTCCATTCGATACAAGGTCTACACTATCCGGAACAACTTTAGAAGCAAGATAAGCACGTCCGCGAATTCCAAGGTTTCCACTCCATTTATTCCAGGCCGACGGTTTTACTTTTTCATTACTCCATCCAGCATTCAATAAAATTAAAGCGGTCACATCGTCCCCTTTTACTCTGGTGCGGTTCAAGGCTTCAGCAAGTTCAAGGTGCAAGTCTGCTGCTCTGGAAATAATTATATCAGTACTAAATTCCTGACCCTTATCCAACGAATACTTCGAAATATATGTTTCATTAGCTGTTGCAAGAGTATCATACGTAATTTTAACACCCCTGAATGCATCACCAACCGCTTTCTTAAGGTCAATCTGTGTTTTGAATGAATCAACCAAAGCCTGTGATGGTTTAACCATATACCTATCAGAAGCCATCATCCATGTTGGAAGAGGGTTGATTTGTTTTTCATAAAGATCGTATGACACATAGGAAAGATTTTCTGTAAACTGGTTTGATGCACTCATAAAGATATTCTTCCAACCCTCTTTCGTATACGACTTATCAACTTTATAGACTCCAGGTTGATTTAGAAAGCTTTCGCAAGCAAGCTTCAGGTATTTGGCTGCATTGATGTAGTCATTTTTCTCCAGATACAATTCACCAAGAACTGCTTTCGTATTCATAATTGGTGAAAAATTAAACTCAATAAATTCTTTACCCTGAGTTGGGTCAAAAACATAAGGAGTAAGCTGACTGATTAAACTATCAATCATAACGGCTTTGGAAAGCATGTTTTGCGTCATTCCAACAGGTAATGTCGCATAGTTATCAGGAATCCAGGCAGCCTCTCCGTACAATTTAACCAAGGTGAAATATGACCAACTTCTAAGAGTAATTAAGCCTCCTTTAAAAGTATTGAGAAAAAATTCGTCAAAATTACGATCCAGCGTGGCGACAGTATCAATATGGGCAAGGACTTCGTTGCAATTGATAATAACTTTATAGTATGCAGAAGCATCAATATAAGGATTATCCACAGAAATTGACTGCCAGTTAATCTCCTGAAGGTATGCGTCAGCTCCCGGTCCGGGAACCATTTGATCTGACCTCATTCCATCGAGCATAATCATCTGAGGCATCACATCCCTAATCGGCGCAAAAGCTCCAAATACAGAAATTTCAGCATCTTTCTCCGATTTGTAATGTTGGTCGGGTGTAATGCGTTCACCAGCTTGCTCGTTCCAGAAATTATCGCTGCACGATGAAATTGCAAATAGAATTACAACCAGACCAACCAGTTGATATACATTAATTTTAGATCTCTTTTTCATTTTATCTGAATTTATCCTGTTATAAATCTAATTTTAAGCCAATGATAAACGACTTGGGCTGAGGAATTTTTCCATAATCAATACCCATGTGAAATGGATCATTTGAATACAGAAAATCGGGATCGTAGCCTGAGTACTTCGTAAAGGTAAGCAGATTTGTTCCTGTCAAATAAACTGTCAATCCTTTATAAACACCTGTCCTTGGTGGAAAAGAATAATTCAAGGTCAATTGTTTCAGGCGAACGTATGAACCATCTTCTATCCAACGATCGGAAAAAGCGGTATTTCCACGAGGATCGCCATAAGATGCTTTTGGCATGGTGTTACTTGGATTGGTTGTTGTCCAACGATCTAATACAGCAGTTGACTGATTGCTGTAATCATCCATACCTTCTGTTTTGTACCTCACATAATTGAACAGTTCACTTCCTGATGAATAGGTGAAATAAGCAGCCAATTCAAAATTCTTATATGAAAGTCCGGTATTGAAACCTCCAAAAAAATCAGGATTTGGATTGCCAATAATCTTTTTATCAGCATCATTAATCATCTTATCATTATTCATGTCAACATATTTCACATCACCTGCCTGCATCATCATGCCATTTGGTCCGCTGATTTGTGAAGCCTCAGCATCGTTCTGATAAATACCATTGGTTTGATAACCGTAGAAGGCATTGACCGCATTACCCACAGAGGTAATGTATTGGCCACCATCAAATGGAGTAATGATATTGGAAACAGCAGGATTAATAAAGCTTAGGCTGTTTACATTGGTCAACTGCTTGCTGATTGAAGCGCCAACTGTCCAAACTACAGAACCGAAATGGAACCTGGTATCGGCAGAAATTTCAAACCCTTTTGAATCCAGTTTACCACCATTGTCGTAGTAGTTGGTGTATCCATAGGTTGAAGGAAGCTCCTGCTGAATAATCATGTTATCAATTTTAGACTGAAAATAATCGAAATGAATATTGGCAGCCTGGTTGAAGATGGTCATATCCAACCCGAAATTTGTTGTTGCCTTCTTTTCAAGCTCCAGATTATCATTTGGAATGGCTTCGCGGGTAAGCACCCCAATACTGTTCCATCTTTCAGAAACATAGTAAAGTTTTGAATAATCATAAACATTGCTAAACATATTTCCGGTTAATGACCATGATGCTCTTAGTTTCATATCATCTAACCAGGATGCCTGAGAAAGGAAACTTTCGGAAGAAATTCTCCAGGCTCCGGAAACCGAAGGAAAGAAATTATAACGTGCATTGTTGTTTACCGCAGAATTACCGTCATAAGAAGCAACAGCATTCAAAAAGTATTTATTCCTGAAATTATAATTGATATTCGCAAAGGTTGACAACCATTTCAGACCACGGTAATCACCATCAGAAACGAACAGGTAGCCGTATGCCCCATTACCATCTCCAAGAGTCTTAAAATCGTCGGAAGCAGTATTTGCAGAAGTTGCCAGATTGTACTTGTAACTATTTTGCAAATACCTGAATCCACCCAGTAATGAGATATTATGTCCAGATGCAGATTTAGTCGTATAAGATAGATTGGTATGACTCTGCATTGAACGGAAATCATTCACAAAATCACCAGGACTATTGTATGCTGAATCACCTTTTATTCGAATCATACCCAAGTCAGGTAAAAAGATGTTTTCACGAGAATTGTTGAAGTCAATACCAACCAATTCAGAAAGAATCAATTTCTCGCTAAATTTATATTGGGCAGTCAATGAACTCAAAAATTGATAGTTACGGTTACTTCCTGAAGCGTTTCTGGTAATAGCACCGGGATTACTGACATTAAACACATCTCCGGTATTATCCAGATAATTCAATACTGTTCCGTTCGATTTATCTCTCGCGTTTTCTGCCATAATTGGAGGCATCAGCAAAGCCGATGTAACCGCATTTTTCCATACACTTGGTCCAACATTTGGGGTATAGCTATCGGCCAACGAAAGTTTGGCGTTCGGTGTAATAGAGAATTTATTGGTGATATTAATTTTACCGTTGATACGTAAATTAAAACGGTTGTAAGACGATCCATCCAAAATCCCGTTTTGTTTCAGATAACCGGTTGAAATATTATAAGTTGCAATATCATCCCCTCCTTTTAAGAAGAAGTGATACTTGTTTATAAAAGCCGGTTTGTAAACTTGTGACTGCCAATCGGTATTGTTGTTGTATTTGTAATAATTTTTTGATGTGGCATCGCCATTAAGCCAGGGATACATTGAATTGATCTGATCAGTGCTATTACCTTGTTCAGACAAATACTGATTAAAGTAAGTTTTAAACTGACCTGCATTCAGCACATCCTGTTGAACAGGAGCCATACTAACACCTTCGTAAAGCGAAAACTTAATAATGGTACTTGTTTCGCTCTTTTGCTCAGTATTAATATTGATCACACCATTCGAGCCTGCAGCTCCGAGATAGGAAGTTCCATCTTTTTGAACAGAAATATCTGAAATATCATCAACATCGACAATATCCATCGGATTCAGTGAAAAACCTTCCAATAATCCTTTGTTTGAACTGGAATAATCATGTATCATTCCATCGATAAACAGGATTGGTTGAACATTACCATACAACGTGGAGTATCCACGAATATTCATGAATGTTTTTCCACCCGGCATTCCCGATTGATTAATCACCGATAATCCGGGGATTCTTCCCTGAAGAGTCTGATCAAAAGTTGTTGACTTGGTATCCTTAATATCATCTGCAACCAGCGAAGTCACAGAGTTGGTGGCGTCTTTCAAAATTCCGCCACCAAGAGGTGAATTATACGAATTATCAAATGATCGGTAAACCGATGATACCAGCGAAATATGAAGCATATCCCGTCCGTTGATGTAGACATTTCGTTTAATATATCCAGGCAGATCAATAATTAATTCTGCCTGATTGTTTGGAGCTACAATAGTAAATGCTCCTTGCTCGTCAGTCTCTGACGTTTTCCCTGTTGATGTAACAGAGATCGAAACCTGTTTTAGTGGCAGACCGGTACCAGATTCAACAACCACACCTTTGATGTTAACACCAGCAGCATCCTGAGCCGAAACCGGCAGAATCAGGAAACTTGCGATAAACAGAAAAAGTGCAGATAAACAGGTCGAATATGAGAATCTATTTGTCATTTCAAAGTGATATTTATTTGTCATTTCAAAGCGATATTAGGTTATTTTACAGATATTCGAATTACTTAATTGGGTCAAATATGACGGTGTCCCAAAACGTTGTTCCCCAAGTAACAGTAACAATTTTTACTTTGTGGGTTCTGGTAGTATTCCAGCTAACCTGTCCCCAAGGTGGGGTATCAGGATCTGAAACTTGAATCAATGCCATCTTAACACCATCGATATAAACTTCATACGAAGGTTTTCCCCATAGATAACCAGAGACTTTATAATCACCCTTCATAATCTTTGGAGTTGTAATCTCAATCCAGCCGTATCCAAACATCTGCCAACCGTCGAATTTAACTTGAACAGGGGC
>JBBQMW010000204.1:0-5529 GCA_038329265.1 Bacteroidales bacterium
AATTGTTTTTGAATAGTTTCTCCGGTTATATTGGTAATTGTCAACAATATCCCTTCAGAAGGAAATGGATCAAACACAAGCTTTACTCTTCCTGAAGTTGGATTCGGGTAAATGGTTAATTGCTTCTCGTTGCGAATTACATCAATCCCGGTAAAGTCCTTTTCAACAATATTTGTAAAATCTTTCCATTCTGGGGCAGCCTGGTAGGCATCCTTTGAATCAACAGGAACATACAAGGTGCAAGTTGTGTTGTCCGTGCCAGCGAAAACAACTTTAGAATTGCTTAAGCTAAATCTAGGTCTATTATAAATGGGGAGTAAGTAAATAAAATATAAGTAAATTCAGATTAACCCTATTGTAAATTGGGGGAGAAATATTAATTACTATTTTTGCACCGCAACAAATTAAAACCCCCTTTTATGTTTGATGTTGGATTAACTACGTTTATGATTTTGGCCACAAGTCTGGTCATGCTAATGACTCCCGGACTGGCATTCTTCTACGGTGGATTAGGAAGTAAAAAACACATCCTCAGTATCATGATGCAAAGTTTTGTTTCGCTTGGATTAACCACTGTTTTGTGGTTCTTCTTTGGCTATTCTTTGTGCTTCAGCGGTAACATGACCGATGGAACTGATTTTTTCGGTATTCTCGGAAATCTGGATAAAGCTATGTTTCATGGAATTACGCCCAAAAGTGTTTTTTCGCCCACAAAAAAATTTCCGGAGTATATTTTTATTGCTTATCAAATGATGTTCGCCATCATCACTCCGGCCTTGATTACCGGCGCTTTTATTAACCGCATTTCGTTTAAAGCCTACTTTTGGTTTCTGGTGCTTTGGCAAATTTTTGTTTATTACCCTTTTGTACACATGGTTTGGGGTGGAGGTCTTTTTGCCGTGTGGGGTATTCTCGACTTCGCCGGAGGTATCGTTGTTCACATTACTGCCGGATTTGCAGCCTTGGCTTCGGTATTTTTTGTAGGCGCACGAAAGGAACGTAAACATATGCCAAATAATATTCCTTTGGTGGCAGTAGGTACAGCGTTGTTATGGTTTGGTTGGTACGGTTTTAATGCCGGAAGTGAAATGGCAGTCAATGATGTTACTGTTGCAGCTTTTCTGAATACTGATATTTCTGCTTCTTTTGCTGCAGTTACCTGGTTGGTTATCGAATGGAATACCGGAAAGAAAAAGCCAACTTTTATTGGATTAATGACAGGTGCTGTGGCCGGTTTGGCAACAATTACTCCTGCTGCCGGATATGTTACCATTCAATCGGCTGCTTTAATTGGTATTATTGCCGGAATTGGCTGCTACCTGGCTGTTAAATTTAAAGAGAAACGAGATTGGGACGATGCACTCGACGTATGGGGAATTCATGGAATGGGGGGTTTGATCGGCACTCTGCTAGTCGGTTTTTTCGCCACAAAAACCATTAATCCCAATGGTGCCGACGGACTTTTCTATGGCGGAAGTATCAGTTTTCTTTTAAAACAGATTGGAGCAATTCTTATAACCGCAGTCTATAGTCTTTTCTTCACCTTATTTCTTCTCCGAAGCATCAACTGGCTCATACCTGTTAAAGCCTCATTAAAAGAGGAACGGGAAGGTCTGGACATTGCCTACCACGGCGAAACTGCAAGGGACATTGCATAAAAAAAGAAACCCTGAAGTTCAAACTTCAGGGTTTCTTTTTTTATGCTTCCAGCATCGCCTGATACTGTTCGGCACTGAGTAAATCGTCTAACTCTGCCGGATTGCTTACCGATAATTTAATCAGCCATCCTGTGCCAAAAGGATCTTTGTTTACCAATTCCGGTGAAGCTTCGAGAGCCGGATTTATTTCAATAACTTTTCCTGCAACTGGCATAAAGAGGTCGGATACTGTTTTTACAGCTTCAATAGTTCCGAAAGTTTCACCTTTGTCGAGTGTTTCGCCTTCAGTTTCTATTTCAACAAAAACGATATCGCCTAATTCACCCTGGGCAAAAGACGTAATTCCAACTGTTGCAACATCACCTTCAACACTAATCCATTCGTGTTCGTTGGTGTACTTTAAATGATCAGGCATTTTCATCGTATGTATTTTTGAATTATTTTCTGAACCAAAAGTAATACAATTTTTCCATCCAAACCTTGATCAAAAGGCAGGGTTATGCATATTCGCCGAAGTTTTATTAATTTGCCGAACTAAATTGTAATCTCATGTTTCAAACTCATGTTTCCAACTTGTCAATGCTTCAGGAATCAGCCAAATTGTTGCTCCAGAATTTTCCTGAAGATCGGATCTTCGCTTTTTATGGAGCGATGGGTGCCGGAAAGACTACATTTATAAAGGCAATCTGCCATGAACTGGGTTCGTCCGATTATGTGACAAGTCCAACTTTTGCATTGATTAACGAATATTCAACCGATAATGGATCGGTGATCTACCATTTTGACTTTTACCGGATTAAAAAACTCGAAGAAGCCTTTGATCTGGGTTATGAAGACTATATTTACAGTGGAAATTACTGTCTGATTGAATGGCCCGAAATGATCGAATCCCTGTTACCTGAAGGAATTGTGGAAGTCAGGATCAAGGAGACAGAAGAAAATATCCGGCAGATTGAAGCAAAAAAAATGTAGAAGTCGGAAGTCCGTCTTCCAACTATTTTCAACATAACAACACACACCTATGACTGAAAAGGACCGATTAACAGAACTTTCCGCTGCTGGTTCAACATTTATGCTGCCCAGAGAAGAAATGCTGGAAGTACGCCGGAAAAGTAAAAAAATCAGAATAGGAATTCCTTCGGATAGAGTTAAGGTAGAGTTTCGTGTTCCGCTTACACCTCAGGCGGTTGAATTACTGGTTTCGTATGGTCATGAAATACTGATTGAAAAGGAAGCGGGCAAGGGTGCAAGTTATACCGATGAAGAGTATCGTGTGGCTGGCGCGCAGGTAATGGAGAACCGTCAGGAAATTTTCGAATGCGATATTATTCTCCGAATCTCTCCGTTTGATGAAACTGAGATTGATCAGCTGAAAGGTCATCAGGCCCTGATTTCTGACTTGCAGATCAATGCCCATTGTCCCAATTCCATCGGAAAATTACTTCAAAAAAGGGTCACCAATATTGCCTACGAATATCTTGAAGATGACGAGGGAGGCAAACCTGTTGTTCAACTTATGAGCCAGATTTCGGGAAGTACTTCGATTATTCTGTTTAATGAATACATGAGCAAATCGCGCGATGGGAAGGGTGTTTTGCTGGGAAGTATAACCGGAATATCACCTACCGAATTGGTAATTTTGGGTTCAGGAACAGCTGCTGAATTTGCCGCTCGCGCTGCAATGGGACTTGGCGCTATGGTGAAGGTATTCGACGATAACATTAGCTCGCTGCGAAATCTGGAAAAAAGGCTTCCTCAACCGATTTTTACCTCGGTTTTTTATCCCAAAGTCATGCGCAAAGCTTTAAAATCGGCCGATGCAGTGCTTGGTGCAATGCCGGTTGGTAAGCCATCCCCGTTCCGGATTTCGGAAGAAATGGTAAAAAAGATGAAACCGGGTGCTGTAATCATTGATTTGAATATGAGTCAGGGAGGCAGTTTCGAAACTTCTCGATGTACCGACCTCAATAATCCTTCGTACATTGAACATGGAGTTGTTCATTACTGTGTACCAAACCTTCCGGCGATTGTTGCCCGCACGGCATCTATTGCTCTCAGCAACGTGCTGATCCCTATCATGATTTCGATTGGCGAGATTGGCGGTATCGATAACTACATTAAAAATTCAAAAAGCTTCCGGAAAGGCGTTTATGTGTACAATGGGATTTTAACCAATTCGGCATTGGCCGAGAAATTTAATCTTCCTTACAAGGACATTGATTTGTTACTGGCTGTATTTTAATCTTCAACCAGCATCAGCATCGAAATACCCGAAACCTCGATTTCATTTCCTGACACAAATTCAACGCTTTCAGGATTTATTGATGAATCCTTTGCAACAATTCGCCAATTGATATGCTCCATTAACTTGAAGGTAATTGCCTCAGCATTGCCGTTAAAAACAAGCAGAATGGTACGCCAGTCATCGCCGTTGGCACGGTTTACCAAAACATACGAAGCGACTCCCGGTTGGTATTCCGACGAAAAAATGAGGTGGTTGCGTATATCATAGGCCGATTTCATGCGGAAAGCCGGATGTTTCTTCCGGAGATCAATCAAGGCTTTGTAGTAATTAAAAATCTCAAGATGGATACTTTTGCGATTCCAGTCGATCTGATTAACGCTGTCGGGCGATTTGTAGGAGTTGTAATCGCCGTTTTTTGTCCGGGCCATTTCGGTTCCGGCGTGCAGAAACGGAATTCCCTGTGAAGTCAATACCAATGCTCCGGCCATCATCACCATGCGGCTGATTTCTTCTTCGGTGGCTTTCGGACAGCTTAAAATGAGTTTGTCGAAAAGCGTATAATTGTCGTGGCACGAGGCATAATTGATGCATTGCCAGGGTTCAGTAGCCCAGGGCGATTTTGAATTTTCGACATAGCCATAAACAATCTGCGGATGAAAACAGGCTCCAACAATTCCGAACTTAATATTTTCCTCCTGAATAGTTTGGCCGCTTACGAATCCTTTGCTGCTGCCGTTGAATGTATTCCCTTTTATCCCATTGCGGAAATCGTCGTTAAAAACCGCAATTCGGAACAAGTGAGACACATTCGTTTTCACTGCCCTCCAGGATTCTTCCATCGGACTTTTGTCTGCTGCCCAACCTTCGCCATAGAGAAGTATTGAAGGTGAAATGGAGTCCATTTTTGTCCGGATCAGGTTCATGGTTTCCAGATCGTAAATGCCCATCAGGTCGAAACGAAATCCGTCGGCATGAAATTCGTTTGCCCAATAAGTAAGTGAATCGATGATGTATTTGCGAACCATATTTCGTTCAGTAGCTATTTCGTTTCCGCAGCCACTCGCATTCGAAAATGTTCCATTCGATTTTTGCCTGTAATAATATCCAGGAACCGTTTGGTTGAAGACCGACCTGCTCGTGTAAAAGGTGTGGTTGTATACCACATCGAAGATCACTCCAATTCCTTTTTGATGAAGTGTCAGAATCAGTGTTTTCAATTCCAGAATGCGCGAAATGGTGTTTGGATTGGTCGAATAACTTCCTTCGGGCGAATTGAAATTCTGAGGATCGTAGCCCCAGTTGTACGACTTGTCAGGCGCTAGTTCGTCGACGCTGGCAAAATCGAAGACTGGCAAAAGATGCACATGGGTGATGCCAAGCTCTGCCAAATGGTCGATCCCGGTTTTTAAGCCTTGCGGCGAAAGAGTTCCCGATTCGGTAAAGGCCAAATATTTCCCTTTGTTTTGCATTCCTGAAGAGGGTGAAATGGAGAAATCGCGCACATGCAATTCGTAAATAATACTTTCAGTTGCATTGACGCTTTCAATCCGGTGATCGGCTTCCCATCCTTCCGGATTGGTTTCGTCCGGATTAAAAACCAGCCCACGGAGTCCGTTCATTCCAACT
>JBBQMW010000205.1:0-5528 GCA_038329265.1 Bacteroidales bacterium
CTGATGTTTTCGGAAATCAAAAAGCTTTTGAATATGCAGGAACTATCCGTAGAGATCCTGTTGACAAACCTTTAAAACTGGGTGCACTCACCTGTCAGTTCTTTTCCGGATTTCCTTATTCGCCGTTAGCGAAAAACCTTAGCCTAAAATCGCCCGACATGCTTTACTTTTCGGGCGACCAGATTTACGAAGGGAACGGAGGTTATCCAATTAAGCGCTTTCCGGTAGATACGGCAATTTTGAGCTACCTCGGCAAATGGTATATGTTTGGCTGGGCGTTTGGGGATATGATGCGCGATGTGCCGACTGTATGCACCCCTGACGACCATGATGTTTTCCAGGGAAACCTTTGGGGAGGAGAGGGAGTCGCCAAAGCACCTGATATCATCCAAACTGACGACCGTACTGGTTTTGCGCAGACTCCCAAAATGGTGAACGCGGTAAACCGGACACAATGCGGGCATTTACCTGATCCGTTTGACCCAACCCCAATCGGCCAAGGAATGAGCGTTTGGTACACCAGCATGAATTATGGCAGAATCAGTTTTGCCATCGTCAGCGACCGTATTTTCAAATCAGGCCCCGATGAAGTGGCAACCTGGGAAGGCCGCAAAGACCATATTAAAGCCCCGATCGCCCAAAAACTGATTGAAAAACCCGGATTACAATTTTTAGGTAATCGTCAGGAAGATTTTCTGAAAGAATGGGTAGGAGACTGGAATGATGCAGATATGAAAGTGTTGTTGTCGCAGACGGTTTTTGCCAATGCCGCTACCCATCACGGAAAATTTGATGGTTATTTGTACGGCGACATGGATTCCGGAGGCTGGCCAAAATCGGGCCGTGACCGGGCTATAGAAATCATGCGAAAGGGATTCGTTTTCCAGATTGCCGGCGACCAGCATTTGCCCTCTATTGTTCAGTATGGCATTGAAAATTACCGCGATGCCGGATGGTGTTTCTGCACACCAGCCATATCAATTGTTTACTCACGCTGGTTCAGACCCGATGAATTAAAAATTCCGGTTAAAAACCGACCGCAGCATGGGTTGCCAAATACAGGTGATTATCAGGACTCGTTTGGTAACCTGAACTACGTTTATGCCATTGGCAATCCCGGTAATTTTTCAAAAGTTCTGAATCGGTACCAGTTTGAACAGGATAAATCTGCAGGTTTTGGCTTTGTGGTTCTTGATCAGAAGGAACGCAGCATTACCATGGAATCGTGGCATTTTGTAGCCGATGTGGTAAATCCGGGTTCCAACGACCAGCATCCGGGCTGGCCACTGACCATCAGTCAGTTTGATAACTACGGAAGAAAGGCTGCTGCCTGGTTGCCTGATCTTAAAATTGAAGGTGAAGCCAATCCGGTGGTTGAAGTCATCAACCAGGCTAGTGGCGAGACGGAATATATCGTCAGGATAAAAGGGAACAAATTTTCGCCCAACGTATTTGGACCAGGAAAATATACTGTAAAAGTGGGTTACCCGGAAAAGGAACTCTGGAAAACGATGAATGACCTTTCAGGAGTTGAACAGAAAAATGCTGGAGAATTGGTTATAAAAATGTAGAAGCAGATTTAAATCTGATATCATCAATATTTCCAGCTCAGGCTTTGCAATGATGATTTTGAGATTTACGATGTCGTTAAGGATCCGGGAGAACGAAATAATCTGTCCGGAAATTCGGGGATGAATGATCTTCAGCAACAAATGAAAGACAAGGTTCTTCAATCGAGACGCCCAAATAACACAGCAGTCCGACCATACGATCAGGCTCTGGTTCCAGCTGTTCAGTTAAAAAACATTACACCCGGAGTTCTATGGAAGGCCTATGATGGCGATTTTCCCTGGGTTCCGAAGGTTGCAGCACTTGCTCCGGATGAAACTGGTTTTTCAGATCTTCCTGAAGTTAATGTTCGAAAGACCGACCGAAATTCAGCAATTTATATTGAAGGTTACCTTCGTATTCCTGTTGATGGCGAATATAATTTTGCCCTGACAGCCGATAGCCGGGCAGTACTGCATATTCATGATGCAATGCTTATCGATGCTGATTATGGATATTTTGGGGGGGGCTGAAAAAAACGAAAGTATAATGTTGAAGGCAGGTCTTCATCCTTTCAGGATTAGTTATCTTTGGGGTTCGAAAGGAAAACCAGCACTGAATTTAGAATGGAGTGGGCCTGGTATCAATAAACAACCAATTCCTGCAACAGCTTTTTTTAAGTAAAGAATAATTTTGCAGAACTATTTAAATCAATGATATGAACATCCTTAAACCAACAACATTGGCAATCAGTTTAATGGCCGGAATTTTACCTTCCCATGGAGCTGTTTCGTCCAACAGCCAATCAGGAGAAGGTACTCGTCCAAATATTCTCTTTTGCATTGCCGACGATGCTTCGTACCCCCATTTCAGTGCATACGGTTGCGCATGGGTAAAAACTCCAGGGTTCGACAGGGTTGCGAAAGAGGGGATACTATTTACAAACGCCTATACCCCCAATGCGAAATGTGCACCATCGAGAGCCAGTCTGCTTACCGGACGCAACTCATGGCAGTTGGAAGAAGCGGGAAATCATATTGCTTTCTGGCCCGTAAACAAATACCAAACATATTGCGAAACGCTGAGTCGAAACGACTATTTTGTTGGATTTACAGGTAAGCCCTGGGCGCCTGGAGACATGGGGAAAATTGATGGAAAGGACAGGGAATTAAATGGCAAAGCATTTCAGGCCAGGCAAACTAACCCGCCTACCACAGGGATAAGTAAAGTTGACTATGCAGCTAATTTTGAAGATTTCATCAATGAAAAACCGAAAGATAAACCTTGGTGCTTTTGGTACGGAGGGCACGAACCTCACCGCGGGTATCAATATGGTTCAGGTAAAAAGTTGGGAGGTAAAAGCACAAATCAGATTACTAAAGTTCCTCAATTTTGGCCGGACAACGATACGGTACGAAATGATATGCTTGACTATGCGTATGAAATTGAATATTTTGATAGTCGCCTTGAAAAGATGCTGAAGATATTGGACGCTAGAGGGGAATTGAAAAATACAATTGTTGTTGTAACGGCTGATAACGGAATGCCATTTCCCCGCAGTAAAGGACTGGAATACGAATATTCAAATCATATGCCCCTGGCGATTATGTGGCCGGATGGAATCAAAAAACCGGGAAGAAAAGAATCATCTTATGTCAGTTTTATCGACATTGCCCCAACCTTTCTGGAAATGGCCGGGGTCAAATGGCAATCCTCAGGCATGGCCGAATCTCCGGGCAGAAGCTTGAAAGATATTTTTGATGCTGCACCAAAAAAAGACAGAAGCTATATTCTTTTGGGACAGGAACGGCACGACTACGGAAGACCCAAAAACCTGGGATACCCAATTCGCTCAATTCTTCAGGATGGGTTCCTGTACTTGTACAATTTTAAGCCTGAACTTTGGCCGGCGGGAAATCCGGAAACCGGGTATCTAAATACAGACGGAGGGCCAACTAAAACAAATATTTTGAATTCGCGCCGGAGCGGTATTGACTGGTCGTTCTGGTTGCTTTGCTTTGCCCCACATCCACAGGAAGAGCTTTATCAGATTAGTGTTGATCGCGATTGTATGGTCAATCTGGCCAACGCTGAACCGTACCGTAAGGTTAAGGAGAAGATGAAGAAAAAGCTGTTCGATAATTTGAAAAATCAACAGGATCCCCGGGTTCTGGGGAATGGCGATGTGTTTGATCATTACCGCTTCAATCAGGAAATCGATGCAGATTTTTATGAGCGTTACATGAATGGCGAGATTAAAGCATACCAGACCGGGTGGGTTCGTCCGAGCGATTATGAAAATGGAGCCATTGATTTGGAACGAAAATGAGGTTATATGAATCCCTGCGTCAGAGGATTGATCAGATCCAAAAACTAATCAAATTATACGTATAGATGTGCCGCATGGCTTACAATTTTCATCGTGAATAACTGGAATTACAGGAGCCTTTAGACATATTGGAAGAATAATAAAAGCTAGACCAAAGACAACGATATTCCTGATATTATTGCAAATTGGAACCTCCTAACGGATGGAGAGGCGTCAGCTAACTATCAGGACCGGACAGCCCCATCCTTCCTTGTTCCTTTCTCCGAAATAAAAGCAAACAACTGGGACCTTAGCATCAACCGCTACAAATTAGTGGAGCATCAAGAAGTGGAATACGATTCTCCCAAAACGATTCTGAAAGACATTAAAGAACTGGAAGTACATTCTCGGCGATTACTCAAAAAGATTTAGCAAATCTGCAAATTCCCCTTCCCCCGCTTGCCACCCAAAAAAAGATAGCCGCCATTTTAGATGTTGCTGACGATTACCGCCAAAAAACCAAAGCCCTGATCGCCAAATACGACCAGCTCGCACAGTCGTTGTTTTTGGAGTTGTTTGGAGAGCACTTTAAAAGTGAATTCGTTGAATTAGGGAAATTGGTAAAATTTTCTCAGGGACAACAATATTCCATCGAAGAACAGTCCTTAGAGCCAAAGGGTGGTTATGCTCGATTTTTAAGAATTATAGATTTTACACAAGGTGATGATTTGAGATTTGTCCCTAATCAATCTGAAAGGTGTTTGATTTATAAAGATGATATTGTAATTGTGAGGTACGGCGCTTCAGCTGGTTATGTAGGTACCAATAAGGAAGGTGTTTTAGCAAACAACTTATTTAAAGTCAATTTTGATAAAGCGCAATTCAATAATACTTTTCTTTTTTTTTGTATTTCAACATGCAAAATTTAAGGAATTTGTTAAAAAAGAAGCATTTGGAGCCGCTATGCCAGCACTAAGCTTTAAAGTAATGGAGAAATTTGAAATTCCTATTCCCGCGCTTTCTCTTCAAAACCAATTTGCTGAATGCATTCAATTAATTGAAGCACAAAAACAGCAAGCCCAAGCCAGCCTGCAAAAAGCCGAAAATTTGTTTAATAGCTTGCTGCAAAGGGCGTTTAAAGGAGAGTTGGTGAGTTAGGGTGTTGCGGATTGTATCCGCAATTTTTGATCTTCATCGGCTACAAACCATTACAACCGCACCCAAAGTGATTCACAAATAATATTCCGTATTCCATATCGGAATACGGAATATTGTATTTTAGTAATTTGTATTTCAGGATATAAAAGCTATTCCATTTGCTGGTCCAAAAATTCTTTGATGGCATTGAAAGGCAACCGACTCCCTTTAAGCTTGACCGTATAAATAAAAAAGTCACAAGCTGCTTCATCCATCTTCCCGGTATGGTAAGCTTCTGCCAAAAAATCCATAGTAGTGAGATAAACAATGTTATTTTCCTGGCAATACTGCTTAATGTCCTTTAGGTTACTGCTCCCGATCACATCGTTGTAGAAACGGCAATAAGCCATACAGGCGCTTTCGCCTTTCCCGTATTTTTTCTTCAACTGGTTATATTCTCTGAAAACGTTGATCTCTGTTTTAATTTCAAGTTCTTCAACAAGCTTAAAGTTAAACAAGTTGTTAACCTCGATTT
>JBBQMW010000206.1:0-5253 GCA_038329265.1 Bacteroidales bacterium
GGATCGGTAATGCGGTAGTTTCCTTTGAAAACAGTACGTGCAATTTGCAGTCCCCAGGGTTTGGCCAACAGAAAAGCTGCCGGATTATTGATAGCCACATTCGGAGAAAGCAAAATTAGTCCCTCCATGAGTTCCGGAAATTCCGCAGCCAGTTTTAAACTCAAAGTTCCACCTGTTGAAGTACTCATCAGGATTACTTTTTCGCCAAGAGCTTGTGCTTCGACCAACGCTGTTTTGGCCGATTCATACAAGCGGTCAGGAGTCATATCGATCAACGGATCAGGAGTGTCAATGCCGTGAGAAGCGAGCAACGGAATGTAAAGGTTCATACCGTAACGGCGGGCAAAATCGGTATGCACTGGTTCTCCTTCAAACCAACTGGCAGAAAATCCGTGAATATAAAGCAAGCAATAGGCAGTTTTGTTTTTAAGACTATCGTTAGCCCAGATGATGCGGCTTTCATTGTTGGGTTTAATTTTCGATCCTGATTCTTTAGTTCTGAGATACGATTCAAAATCTGCTGTTGAAACCTGTATTTCGGGCAATTGATTGGATAATTCCGGATTCGGAAATTTTGGCCCGGCCAGATAAACAATACCCAAAACACAAAATACAGATGCGATTGTAATCAGGATTTTTTTCATAGCCAATTAGTTTTATCTTTAGAATTGGAAAACTGTGTTTTGCTAAACTACTGAAAAATGGAACAAGGTAGCAAGCCGATTCCTGTTTTATGAAAAATCATTCAGAAAAAATGTATTTTAGAAGCGGTTTGTTTAAACAACTTCAGTAATTGTTGGTTCATTGTTCAGTCTATTCCAGATCGGACTAAACATTCGAAATTAGTTGTTGTTTACTATTGTGCGTCTATTAAACTAAATAAAAAACCAATTGCTTAATCATGGATAAATTTTCGCAAGTCGGGAACCAGGAAATCGCTGCTATTGAAGAAATGTATTCCTCTTATTTAATTGATCCTGAATCGGTAGATCAAAGCTGGAAGAATTTTTTCGCCGGATTTGAGTTTGCCCGAAAAAATTATATTGACAGTAAAAGTTCTGATCACGATGAACGAATTGACAAGGAATTTGCTATTCTGAACCTGATTCATGGTTATCGTCAACGCGGGCACTTATTTACCAAAACAAATCCGGTAAGGTCGCGCCGGAAATATACGCCAACTCTGGATATCGAAAACTTTGGGTTGACAAAAGTTGATCTGGATACCGTTTTCAAGGCCGGTAACAACATCGGAATCGGACCGGCAACACTGCGTACAATTATTGAACACCTCGAAGCTACTTATTGCGGATCGATTGGTGTTGAATATGTTTTTATGCGCCATCCGGAGCTGATCGACTGGCTGAAAGTAAAGATGGAATCGGTCCGAAATTCTGAAAATTTCACTGCAGAAAAGCAAAAGCATTTTTATTACCATTTGAAATTGGCAGTTGGGTTCGAGAATTTTATTCACAAGAAATTCGTCGGACAGAAACGGTTTTCGCTCGAAGGAGGAGAAGCGCTTATTCCTGCACTCGATGCTGTAATTGAGCATGGTGCAGACCTTGGAATCAGTGAATTTGTGATTGGAATGGCTCACCGTGGCCGTCTCAGTGTTTTAACTAATATTCTGGAAAAACCATACGAGCACATTTTTAAGGAATTTGTCGGTACCGAATACGAACAGGATCTTTCGTTGGGCGATGTGAAATATCATTTGGGATACGAAAATGAAGTACAGACTGATAATGGAAAGACCGTCAAATTGAGTTTGATGCCTAATCCGTCGCATCTCGAAACGGTTGCCGCTTTGGTGCAGGGAATGGCACGGTCGCGTATCGATTTAAATTACGACAATAATTTTGATAAAGTAGCGCCAATTATTATTCACGGCGATGCTGCTATTGCTGCCCAGGGGATTGTTTACGAAATTATACAAATGTCGCAGTTGCCAGGATACAAAACCGGTGGAACGATTCATTTGGTCATCAATAATCAGGTTGGTTTTACGACCAACTACCTCGATGCACGGTCGAGTACTTATTGTACCGACGTAGCTAAAGTAACGCGTTCACCAGTTTTCCATGTGAATGGCGACGATGTGGAGGCCATTATTTTTACCGTGAAACTCGCGATGGAATTCCGGCAGAAATTTCATGCCGATGTTTTTATAGATATTTTATGTTACCGGAAATACGGTCATAATGAAGGTGATGAACCGCGTTTCACCCAACCATTGTTGTATAAAGCGATTGAAAAACATCCGAACCCACGGGATATTTATGCCGAAAAACTGGTGGCTCAGGGTGTTTTTACTCCGGAAGAACCTGCTAAGCTGAATCATGAATTTGATCAGTTACTCGAAGAGAAATACAAAATATCGGAGAAAATAGAAAAAGTAAAAGTTCGTAAATTTCTGAAAGGTGAATATACCGATTATGAGAATCCAGTGACTTCAGATTTGCACCATTCAGTAAAAACAGGAGTTAAAAAGAAGGAATTAATTCGGATTGCTGAGCGAATCAATTATTTACCTCCGGATAAAAAATTCTTTAAAAAGATCGACCGCATTGTAGAAGACCGACGCATGATGATGCACGATAACCGCCTGGATTGGGCAATGGCAGAATTGCTTGCTTATGGTACTTTGCTTGAAGATGGTTATCCTGTGCGTCTAAGTGGTCAGGATTCGGAGCGCGGAACTTTTGCCCACCGACATGCCTCGTTTGTTGTGGAAGATACCGATGATAAATATTTCCCACTGAAACACATCAGCGAAAAACAAGCCAGATTCCATGTTTTCAATTCGCTTTTGTCAGAATATGGAGTTCTTGGATTTGAATACGGATATTCGCTGGCCAATCCAAAAGGATTGACGATTTGGGAAGCTCAGTTTGGCGATTTTGCCAATGTTTCGCAGGTTATTTTCGATCAGTATATTTCGTCAGCTTACGAAAAATGGGGCATGATGAACAGTTTGGTGATGTATTTGCCACATGGCTACGAAGGTCAGGGACCAGAGCATTCAAGTGGTCGCATCGAGCGGTTTTTGAATCTGACAGCCGATAATAATATTCAGGTAGTAGTTCCAACTTCTCCAGCCAATATGTTCCATTTGCTTCGCCGGCAGATGCACTCCAAATTCAGGATTCCACTGGTGGTTTTTACTCCTAAAAGTCTGTTGAGGCATCCGATGGTTACTTCGTCGGTTGATGAGCTGGCAGAAGGTGCATTTCAGGAAATTATAGAAGACACAGTTTCGAAACCTGCAAAAATTACCAAATTGATTTTTACCTTCGGAAAACTGTATTACGATTTGCACAAACGGCAGGCCGAAGAAGGAATTACCAACACAGCAATCGTGCGGGTTGAGCAATTATTTCCGCTGAATACCGACCGGATAAAGTCCATTATTTCGAAGTATCCGAACCTTGAAAAAATTATCTGGACACAGGACGAACCATCGAATATGGGTGCATGGCAGCACATTCAACGGTTTTTACCTGATGTGCCTTTCGAATTGGTTGCGCGTCCGGCAAGTGCAAGCCCGGCTGTAGGATTGATGTTTCAGCACAATAGCCGCCTGAAAAAGATACTGGATACAGTATTCGAGGAAAAAGTGATGGCATAGGAAAAAGCGATGCACTGAGCTTGTCGAAGTGTAATTGTACATATTAAAAATTGAAACCAATAAAAAACCAATCATGGTAGTCGAAATAAAAGTACCCACGCCCGGAGAATCCATTACCGAAGTTGAAATTGGTAAATGGATTGTTTCTGACGGCGATCACGTCAGTAAAGATCAGGAACTTGGTGAAGTTGAATCGGATAAAGCCACTTTGACTTTGTCGGCCAGCGACAGCGGTAAGCTGAAAATACTAATTCCTGAAGGTGAACGGGTTTTGGTTGGAGCTGTTGCTTGCACGATCGATACCAGTGTTGCCGTTGAAAATAAATTTGAAAAGGAGCCAATTGCATCCGAACTTTTTGCCGAGTCCAAAGAAGCTTTAATTTCTGAACCTGAGAAAAAGAGTATTCATAAAACATCATTAAAACCTGAAGAATTCAGCATAAAAATAACTCCGATAGCCCGCGAAATGATGGAAGAACATCACCTTTCGATGGAAGAAGTTTTGAATGGCTTGCACCGGATTTCGAAAAGTGATATTGAAGCAGTTTTGGCGCTTCCAAAGGTTGAAAAGCTCACTTCGACCGCTTCGACAGGCTCAACTATCGTCGAAGTGAAAACAGCATTGCGGACCGAGAAACGTGAAAAAATGACTTCGTTACGCCGGAAGTTGGGCCAGCGATTGGTTTCGGTGAAGAACGAAACTGCCATGCTCACCACTTTCAACGAAATTGACATGAGCCGGGTGATGGAAATGAGGTCGAAACTTCAGAATAAATTCGTTGAGAAGTACGGTTTGAAACTGGGCTTTATGTCCATTTTCAGCAAGGCGGTAGCCGAAGCTATTCAATTTCATCCAACCGTGAATTCGCAGATCAATGGTGAAGAAATAATTACTCCTGACTTTGTTGATATCGGTATTGCAGTTCAGACCCCGAAAGGACTGATGGTCCCAATCATCAGAAATACAGAAAGCAAATCAATTGCTGCAATTGAACTGGAGCTAAAAGAACTCGCTGAGAAAGCCCGTTCGAAAAAGATAACCGTTGAGGAGCTGACAGGTGGAACTTTTACTATTACCAATGGCGGAACTTTCGGATCATTGCTTTCAACACCCATTATCAATCCGCCACAATCGGCCATTCTAGGGATGCACAACATTGTTGATCGCCCAGTTGCAGTCAATGGTCAGGTGGTTATCCGACCAATGATGTATGTAGCTTTATCATACGATCACCGGATCATTGACGGGAAAGACTCGGTTGGGTTCCTGGTGAAAGTGAAAGAACTGATTGAAAATCCGGAGCGATTGCTTACCGGAGGCCGAAATCCGGAAGAAGTTTTGCTCGGATTGTAAACAGAGTTTGAATTATTTAGATTTTATTAAATCCATAATTTTACTGTATAATAGTTTTTCATCAAGAGGTTTTGAAATGTAGTCGTTCATGCCTAAAGCTTTGCACTTTTTTAAATCAACGGTGGTTACATCGGCGGTTAGTGCAATGATTGGGATTTGTAAATTCATTTTATTGCGGATATGTTCCGTGGCTTCAAATCCATTCATTATTGGCATCTGCAAATCCATCAGAATAATATCGTAGGAATTGGTTTGTAGTTTTTCAATA
>JBBQMW010000207.1:0-5102 GCA_038329265.1 Bacteroidales bacterium
GCAATGCTTTTTGACGCCGGAAGAACGATGCTTCCTACTAAGGTTTTATTGGGTTTTGAAACGAGGTATTTCATTTTTGAGGAAAAAGTCATTAGACAATAGGAATCTGGCAACTTCCAGTTCAGCATTTTTACTTGGAACTTGAAACCTGAAACTTGGAACTTCGATAGTATTCCAGTGCTTCAAAAATCTGTTCTTTCGGGCAATCCACGTTAATTTCAACTGTCCCGATTTCAGGAATAAGTGTGAAATTGATGCGTTTCCCCTCGTTCTTTTTATCGTGTGTCATGAGTTGATACAAAGCTTCGAAATCGCTTTTCTGAATTTCGAATTTGCCATACTTCGCAATCATCCAGTCCGAAATGCTATTCAGTTCATCGATTCCCAGTCCACATTGTTTTACCGATAAGTAGAGTTCAGCAATCATTCCATAAACCACTGCGTAACCATGTAAAATCGGGCGACCGGTTTTCATCGCATAGCTTTCGAAAGCATGACCGATGGTATGTCCAAAATTCAGTGCTTTGCGAATATGTTGTTCGCGCAGATCGTTCAGCACATGCCATTCTTTGATCGCCACCGAGTGTGAAATGATCTCCTGAAGCGCATCGTAATTGATGTTTTGCATATCAAAAATCAAAAGTTCATTCCAATGTTCCCTGCTTTTGATCAAGCCATGTTTCAGCATTTCGGCATAACCCGAAAGAAAATTTTCGTGATCGATTGTTTTCAGGAAATTGGTATTGATAATCACTGAATTGGGCTCCATAAAAACGCCAATCTCGTTTTTTAGTCCATTAAAATTAAAACCGGTTTTTCCGCCCATTGAAGCATCGACCTGCGCCAGTAAAGTAGTTGGAATATTTACAAAGTCGAGACCGCGTTTGAACGTTGATGCAGCGAATCCGCCTAAATCAGTAAGCATTCCGCCGCCAATATTGATTAGCAGCGATTTCCGGTCGGCGCCATTGTTGCTTAGGAAATCCCAAACCAGTCCAACCGATTGAATGTTTTTATACACTTCTCCGGAAGGAATTGTGATTTTCGGGATTGAAAATTCATCAATAACCGGTTCAATTAATGGCAAACAAAAACCTGCAACAGTTTGATCGGTGAGCAAAAAAACCTTTCCCTCAGAATATTTCTGAACAATTTTTTGCAGTTCTGCGACGATCTGCTGTGAAAAGAGAATATTTGAATGTACTTTTGAATCAGTCATGGGAGAATGAATTTTACCGGAGGCAAAGTTACGTTATTTTGCCAAAGGTTCGAATTCAACCTGAAAAAGCATCAATAAATTCACTATTCAATCCGATATCATGGAATTCTCAAATCAAAAGCGAAGTAAAAAAATCAAACGGGCATTCAATATTACCGGCATTGTCATTGTAATTGTTGGACTGGTATTTCTCTGGATGAAAAAAGATATTCCATTTATGATCGTTGTCGGAATTTTCGCTGTTTTTGTTGGAATATCTCAGTTTGCCAATCTCTGCTATGTTTATTTCAGTACCGATAATGGGAGAGTACTGTTTCGATATTATCCGGTTATTTCAATATTAAAAAAAGAATACGAATCCATTGAATTTAAACATCAGTCATTGGTAAGTTTTAAAATTGAAAAATCGATGGGATTTGCTGATTTGGAGATTGCTATTAAAACCAAACGAGGAATTGCAGAATATCCTACCATCAGTTTAGCTGCTCTGAGTAAAGCTGAAATTGAACAAATCAACTCAGCTTTAGCCGAAATATTAGAAAATAACCGGAAGGGTATTTAATATTCCCTCCGAAATTCGTAATTTTAGGCTAAACCTTTAAAAATGGGAATACCTGAAGATCTTTCATACAAAATTGCTATTTCACTGATTCCCGGAATCGGATCAGTTACCGCACGAAATCTGATTGCCTATGTGGGGAGTGTCGAAGGTGTTTTTCAGGAGAAAGCGAAAAACCTCATGAAAATTCCCGGTGTCGGCGAGGTGAATGCACAGCGAATAATCCAACAAAATGTATTGGATAGAGCCAAACGCGAAGTCGATTTCATTCTCAAAAACCAAATTCAGACACTTTTTTACCTCGATGACAATTATCCTGCCCGACTAAAAAATTGCAGCGATTCTCCGATCATTCTTTATTTTAAGGGAAATGCCATATTGAATGAATTGCATGTTATCTCGGTAGTCGGAACCAGGAATGCCACCAACTACGGAAAGGATATCTGTGAGGAATTGATCCATAGTTTTTCTGAGAGGAACTACAAATTGTTAGTCATATCAGGCCTTGCTTATGGAATAGACGTTCATGCTCACAAAGCCTGCCTGAAATACAATGTTCCGACGGTTGGCGTATTTGCGCATGGTTTGGATACGATTTACCCATCGTTGCATTCAGCAATTGCTTCCAAAATGCTTGAAAACGGAGGACTGATCACTGATTTTGTGAGCGACACCGTTATCGACCGGCAAAATTTCCTGCGCAGAAACCGTATCATTGCCGGCCTGGCCGACGCCACAATTATTGTTGAATCAGCCGAGAAAGGCGGAGCCTTGGTGACTGCCGACATTGCCAATTCCTACAACCGCGATGTGTTTGCTTTTCCGGGTCGCAGCAATGATCCGTATTCACGAGGCTGCAATAAAATCATCAAGCTTAATGAGGCAATATTGGTTGAAAATGCTTCAGATATCGAAAAAGCCATGAACTGGGATGTTAAGATTTCAACACCACGGGTTTTTCAAACCTCCTTGTTCGAAACATTTACCGATGAAGAAAATAGACTCATTGATCTTTTAAAAGAAGGCAATCGGTTTGTCGATGAAATCACGATAGAAACACAATTGCCAATGAGCAAAGTTTCATCACTTCTGCTTGGGCTCGAATTCAGAGGATTGGTAGTAAGTTTACCGGGGAAAATGTACCGGTTGAAGTAAATTCGAAATAAAACTTCCCAATTTGGTAAGTCGTGCTTATTATCCTATCTTGATAAAATTGATGCAAAAACTATTTGAACATGGAAATCAGACCAATAAAAACAGAACAAGATTATAATAATTCAATCCAACGAATAGAAGAACTTTGGGGAGCAAAACGAGATACCCCGGAAGGAGATGAATTCGATTTACTTAGCACACTGGTTGAGTCGTATGAAATGACTCATTACCCAATTGCACCACCCGATCCTATTGATGCAATATTGTTTCGGATGGAGCAGATGGAAATGACGAAAACAGATATGGCAAAATATCTCGGAAGCCAAAGTAGAGCTAGCGAGGTACTTGGAAGAAAAAGACCGTTAACGCTTAAAATGGTGATGTCTTTATATAAAGGGCTTAAGATTCCTGCAGATATTTTATTGGCTTAAGCTAGAACTTTAAGATTTCCCCTATACTAAAGCCTAAAATTGGCTCAATTTTCGACCTTTCGAAAATTGAAAATAAGCACCTATCTTTGCGGCATGTCAACATTTGAAGATTTAAAGATAAGCAAGTCGGTTTTAAAAGCCATTGAAGAACTAGGTTTTACCGAACCAACTCCGATTCAGGAGAAAGCCATTCCGATGATTCGTTCAGGAGCAGATGTGCTGGGAATTGCACAAACAGGTACCGGAAAAACGGCTGCCTATTTCATTCCACTCATCATGAAACTGGTGAAAGCCGAGGGCAACGACCCCCGTGCCATCGTTTTGGTACCCACCAGAGAACTGGCCATTCAGGTTGGCGAAGACCTGGAAGACCTTACCAAATTCACCAATCTGCGCCGCGCAACAGTTTATGGTGGTGTTGGCTGGACCAAACATGCCGAACTAATTAAACCCGGTGTTGATATTCTGGTTGCCACTCCCGGACGTTTGTGGGATTTATATCGTGCCGAAGCAGTTTCGTTTAAAAAAGTGAAAACATTGGTGATCGACGAGGCCGATCGGATGCTTGATATGGGATTTATGCCACAGATTCGAAACTTTCTGGAAGTACTTCCGGTGAAAAGGCAAAACCTGCTTTTCTCGGCCACTTTCAACGAAAAAGTGGAAGAAATGAGCCACGAATTTCTTGATTTTCCTGAACGGGTTGAAGTGGCACCATCAGCAACACCAGCCGAACTGATTGATCAGGTTGTTTACAGTGTCCCCAATTTCAAGACCAAATTAAACCTGATCAACTATTTGCTTCGTGACGAGGAAACCTATACCCGTGTGATTATTTTCGTTGGTACAAAAACGAATGCTGAAGAGGTTTTCAAAATTATCAAACGTCGTTCCGAAGGTGAAAAGCGGATCATGCACTCGAACAAAGGACAAAGCACCCGCCTGAATGCCATCAATGCTTTTAAAAGCGGAGTCGTCCGTATTCTGATTACCACCGATATTTCGTCACGCGGAATCGATGTGGATATGATCAGTCATGTGATTAATTTCGATATTCCGTCGAACCACGAAGATTACGTTCACCGTATCGGAAGAACAGCTCGTGCTAACAATACCGGAACTGCCATTACACTGGTTAATCCGGCTGAAGAATACAACCTCCGGAAAATTGAAGATCTTATCCGGATGAAGATTCCTAGACTCGACCTTCCGGCAGATTTGGAGATTATTGCTTCAAAAAAAGAAGAAAGCCAGGATCAGTTGCGCGAAATCGATCGCCAAAAAAGAGTGGAAGACCCAACTTTTAAAGGAGCTTTTCATGAGAAAAAATTCTCACTTGGCCGTGCAAAAAAGAAAGAAAAACGAAATTTGCCCAAAGACAAAGCGAAAGAAAAACAATATCGGGGAAGAAGATAATCGCTTATTCGAATACCATTAAACGAAAATCATCAATCCATACTGAATCAGAAGCTGGATTATAGAGATAACCTCAGGATCTATTTAAAGACAATTTCATCTTTTTCTTAATAATCCGAATAAAAAAGTCTGTTTTGTTTTCATTTAAAAAAAATAGTTCCATATTTGCATCAAATTATTAAGAAATGACACGTTTTGCTAACATTTCCCTTCTAGGTCTCATTCTCGGTATTCTCCTTATTTGGATGCGCGATTGAGAATGGTATGGGTAAAACTATAAAGAGCTTTTAAAGGCCATTCTCAAATCAGGGGATGGCCTTTT
>JBBQMW010000208.1:0-5009 GCA_038329265.1 Bacteroidales bacterium
GCAATAATGCGCAGTCCGTCATTCAAAAATTCAGTAGTTCCTGAAAGTTCCGGATTTCCAATGTCGGTACTTTTGAATTTTTTCGGGGATATCGATTTTTCCTGAGCCGAAAGTGATAATCCAACTGCAAAAATCAGGAGAACTATCAATGTGCTTTTCTTTTTGATCATGAATTAATTTTTGATTCGTTTGTAAAACCGATATTGATGCCAATTAATGTTCCAAATATGAGGATTTTATAACTGAAGAAATGATGTTATTCCAGCAAAATGTAATCCAAAAAGGTAAAAAAGCGATTCATTCGCATTTTTGAAACTGATTGCTATTGAATCACAATTTTTTCGGTCAGTTGTTTGTTGTTCGTTTTTAAGATCAAAAGATATGAATCTTTTGCCAGTCCTTTTAGATTAAAGTCGTATCGGTTTGTGCCCGCATTCGCTTTTTCATTCATCAATTCTTTAACCTGTTGTCCCTGCATATTGCACAAACTTAGCTTTACGCTCATCGAATCTTTCAGCGTAAAAGTAACAGAAATCTGGTTGCTGGCTGGGTTTGGAAAACATTCCAATTTTTCTTCAGGATTTTGAATGGATGTTGATGCAAGTACGATTTCATCCAAATCGAAACGAATAAACGATTCATTCGTTGGCCGGTTCAACTGCACCCAGCCGTCGCCTAATTCAGTAATTGATATTGCTTTTCCGGTGGTTTCAGAATAAGCATGACCAAGTTTCCACGACATTTCGGATGGTTTAAACTGAATGGATTTCTGCGTTCCAATAAATGCCAGATGAATGCCTTTTGAATCGTTCTGCAAAAATATGGTGCCACTTGTTTTCACTCCTTTGTAGGTTTTTTCAACTCCGTAAGGGTTGATAAACAATCGGTTTTCGATGCTGGCAACTGCCAGCGTTGAATTGTTGTCAACGATCCGAAATACTTCATGCTGATCGCCATTCGAAGCATAAAAACCTTTCGCGGCCAATTGTCTGGAATCAATCGAACGTGCAACTTTGTCGAAGTTTACCGTGACTTTCCACCCGTTCGAAAACTCAGTTTGTTGAATGTTTTTGTCGGCGCTCAGAAATGAATGTTTGGTCATTTCGTCGAATGCCACATTTCGTGTAATGTTGCTGATGAGGTGATAGCTGGTCAGGAATTTGTCCAGATTGGTGTTCCAGTAGGTTCTGTTAGGTGGCATAAACAGTGGCATTGATGCATACAGAATATTGAACAGATCTTTATCGTCCCAAAAAGATGGAACTTTTGAAACACCATCGCCGGTATACCAGGTTGCCAAGTGAACATCGTGGTACACTAATCCATGTAAAGGCACGCGCATTGACGGATTCAAGTTGTTTCTTCCGTAGTACGCTCCAATGGTATCAATCGGTGTCGACCAGTCGTAACCCGCTTTTACTTGTGGGAAAATGGTCATGGTGCCTTCTCCGTAATCCGAAACCGGGAATGCAAAATCGCGGGCTTCCTCAACACCGGTAACCAGCGAAAATTTGTTTTTAACGGTATTCAGCGCATCCACCCGGGCCTGAGCATCTGATTTGCGCGAAACCGGATGTTCCGGAGAATAGCACTCTTTTAATCCGGATGCCAGTTCCACATCAATAAACCGGGTATTGTAATGATTCTTTGTCAAATCAGCAGCAATCTCTTTGTTGGCAAAGTCCGTGTGCGTTTCGGAGCAAGTCACATATCCCTGAAATGGAGTTCCGTTCACATAGGCCATCCAGCCTTCCTGTAAATTGCCGTCTTTTTTCACAATCACATCTTCAGGATAACCATCCCTGCGGTATCCGGTTGCTGAAGGTAAAATATCTCCCGGCCACACATCCGTAAAAATGTCGTATTTCGAAGTCAAAAAGCCTTTTGCATTCAACGAATCAATCAGTTTGGGTAATGACGATTCGTAGGTGGAAAATGAGAATAAAGCCCTGTCAAGTCCGTATTTCAGTAGATTATCCGCATCTTTCTGTACAAAATTCATGTTGATGACCCAGAAAGCTGCGGCACCTTTCAGTTTATTCATATTCGGATTTTCTGCAGCTTTTTGGGTGAATGTTTTCCGGTAGCCTTTGGCTTCGGCAAATTGCTTGTACCACTGACACATTTCATTGTAACCGTCGTTCACAAAAACGTAGTGCAGAGTTCGGTCGTATCCCCAAATTCCTTTGGCTGACTGGTGAACCATTCCCGGACTAATGAATGCGGCTGTATTGGCTTTGTTGAGGGTGGCTTCGGTATCCCAAGGATCATCACTGACAATCATGTAGCCTGATTTTAAATCGCTCACCCCGATAAACGACATGGTCGATTTCCAATCGTAAAACACGTAAGAGCTTGAAAAATAATTCTTACTGACTGGCCAGATTACGCCGGTGCCTCTGGGAATAACCAGATAGTCGGTTGATCGGCTGGCTATTGCTCCCGGAAAATGCAGCTTGTCTTTCAGGATTGCTGCTGAATCACCTTTTAGCCGGATATTCAATGTATTTTCGGATAAGCTGAATTCTATTTTAAGATCTATTTTATAGGCCAGATGTTGCGCATTCAAAACCAGTTTGTCAGTTACAGTAGTATCAACAGATGCCACCGAATATTCGTAAAGTGTTTCCGTAGTGTATGTTACATTGTTCAGTTTGTCCAATGTGCTGATTTTCATCGAAGGATATGAAATTGCAGTTTTTAAGCGGCTGTTTTCCAGTGTGTAAGTTTTGCTTGATCCGGAGGAATTGCCAAGTAGTGTCATGGAAACATCGTCGACGAAAAAATTGCACGATCCATAACCCATCAAACGGACGACAATTTTTTTAATTTTTGCCGGAATAGTAAAACTGCTTGTAAATTGTTTGTATTTTGAGTTCGTATTGGAAAAAGCGCAAGTTCCATACATCCAGTTTATTACTGTATTGGTCGAGTCAATCAGTTCAACCGACAATTGCGCATCGGCAAAGCTTGATAAGGCATTGACCCAGGCTGAAAGTTCATACAAATCGCCAGTTTTAACTGCAAACTGTTTACTTACCGGGTACGACCAATCCTGTGCGCCTGTGTAGTTTACCAATAATGCTTTTACTCCAGAATTGACTGGTGAGGCTACCGCAGTGGCGCTACCTTTATTGTCGCGCGACCACCAGCCTCCCCAACCCGAAGTGCCTGATTCAAATCCGGCATTGGTAATCAGATTTTGAGCCAATGAAAAACTGGTTATTGATATAAAAAGAACAATGAAAGCAATGAATTTCATTGGTTTAGTTTAAAATTTGCTTCAATTAATTACCTGACACCTTTTGGTAACTGCATATTCGCTGTTTTCCAATCGTAAAAAGTAAGTTCCTGAAGGTAACCTGGATGCATTCCATGGAACACTATAACTACCTGAACTCATCGAGCCTTTTAACAGTGTTTCAATTTTTCGTCCATAGGTGTCGAAAACGGACAGTTTAAAAACATTGCTTTTCGAAATCGAGAATTTTATTTCAGTATTTGAACCAACCGGATTTGGAAAGACACTCATTTCAGGAGCATCCTGCTGTATCTGATTGATTGCGGTTACGGCAGAAACAAAGGGAGGTGGATTGGTTCGCAGTGTATTTGCCGATACCGAACACATGTTGTACGATTTCCATTCCGGAGTAACAAAACGGAACCGGCTGATTCCCATGTCGGCATTGGTTTTCCATTGATCCCAGGCCACAGTTAAAGTTTGCCACCAGTCGCCGCCAACACTCATGACATATTTCGCCGATGTACGATCATCAGGTAATTCGGCCTTGTCAACCACTAATCTTGCTTTTACGGTTACATAGATGCCGGCTACATCATTAACCGGATATTTTACACGCCCTAATTTGCTCCAGAAATGAAAATTATAACCGCCTCCTGCTTTGACCGAAACCGAACCGTCTTTTTCGATTCGTTTGTCGGCAGGTTTATTCACATCGCCTGCAAAATCTTCGACATAGGCATTCCCGTCAACTCCGACCGATTTTTGAAGCAAATGCCATTTTTGGTCAGCCTTGCTCAGGTAATACATTTCCAGATCTTTGATTTGAACACGGGTGTTTGTTGCAGGATTACCGCCAATCCATTCGTATAATTGTCCCCAGGCAATGGCTGCATTCCAGCCTAAAGGCGGTGCCAATGCCCCGACACGTGGTTTGAGCGCCCAGTCGATGCTGGTAGGAACGCCATGTGGCCGACCTTCGTGAGCAAGTGTCATATCAGTAATTATTTCATCGAGTGTAGTTTGTGCCTGGATGAATACCGGAAAAAGGAAAAGGAACAAGAAAAGTGTTTTCATTTTGAATTTCAATTAGTTGCCAACTACTTTAAAAGTCTGAACCATGTCTTTGTTACTCACCCGAAGTGTATAGAATCCCGGATTTGCTACCGGAATAATTGTCTTTCCTGAAATTTGATCCATTTCCTGAAAATAGACTTTCGCGCCCGAAGCATTAAAAAGTTCGAGGATGGTCGAACCCTGATTTAGTTGACTGGTTTCCAATGTAAATTCGCCTTTAAACGGATTTGGATAAATTTGAATGGATTCCTGATTTGGATTCAGTCCGGTGGTACATTCAGTGCTTGTACTTGAATAAACCTGAACGGTAACTGGTTCCGACTTGGCAGAACAACCGTAAGCATTCACAACCAAACTGTAGCTTCCGCTTTGGTTCACATCCAGCGAGGTTACCGAACCCTGAATTTTTGTGGTTCCTTTAAACCAGTTGTAGGTCAGATCATTCGAAACTGCTGTACTGAAATTAACTTTTTCGTCGGGGCAAAAAGCCAAATCTCCGGTTGTTGTAATTACCGGAGTCTGAGGGACCGGAGTTACTTTTACTTCTATTGGTGCAGAAGTCATTTCAACGATACCTTTTTTTATTTTTACTGAATAGATTCCGGATTGACTGGCAACAATTGCAGAAGTTTGCTCCGGAAGTACTTCTGTTCCTTTAAACCATTGATAAGTCAAGTCTGTTCCGGTCGTT
>JBBQMW010000209.1:0-4973 GCA_038329265.1 Bacteroidales bacterium
AAAATTAAAGGAGGTCAAATGTAAAAACGACATAGTGGGGGTGAAATGCTAGGCTACAAATGTTGCCTACAGCTATTGCTTTGACCATTAATGATCCCAATTACGAATTCAACTTAAAGTATTCTATTCCCTGAATCGCTGCTAAATCTTTAAATTGTTGTAAGCTCATAGTTTTAGATTTAAATTGATATTCAATTAATTATGTCAAAAGTAAGAAATATAAAACGGAAGTAAGCATAAAGAATTGTTTAAAATTTCCCGTAGGAAAACAGATAAGTTGCAACATAGAATCCAATCGCTGGTTCTGTCGGTCAGGCGGAAAACAAATCACGCAGCCGGCAGTTAATAGTCCTTTTATTTTGCGTACGCACCTTTCCCTTTTGAAGTTTTAAGTTTCCTTCTTTTACCTTTGTCAGCTTTAATGTAGTCACTAATAAGTTTCCGCTCCTCTTTTGTCAAAGGTTTTGGGTCAACAAAGAAATCAACTTCGAAAGGTTCTTTTTCTTTTGTAAGTACCATGGTATTAGTCTTTAAAATATTTATCTATTAATTTTAATGCAGATTGAGAATTGATCACCATCAATTGTCCGCAAATAATTTCAGCTCCAAGTGTTTTTTCGTAATGGCTGATCAAATTGGTCTTGGCAGTAAATGATATATATCCCTCAAATCCCCGGTGAAAAGATAATCTACATGCAAAAGCCACCAAATTTCCGGGTACACCAATGTAAACTTTTTCTTTCCCCAAATTAAACGGGGCACTCTCAATCAAATGCATATAAACATGATCTTCTCTTTCTGTCAAACTGACCAGCCCCTGAATAATTGATGAATTGTTTAAAATGGTCAATTTGTAAATATCTCTATCTGCCTTTTTAAATTCTGTATTCCAATTGAATAGCCATCCATTTGCGTTGGTTATTCTTTTAATATCAGCCTTGTCAATAATTGTTATCTCTGTTTGAAAACTATCTCCGGTTATCGTATTCTCAATAGAATTCGTCAATTTATCTATCTCTACATCAATATATTGTGCCGAATATTTCATTGAACAAATTTAAAAAAAATAAGTGAAAAACTACCATGATTGCATTACTCCAAAGATTAAAAACTGCATTTGTAGTGTTACAACTCTCACTTCGTCAGTTCCTGAAAAACATTCTCCAGGCTTTGCTGCTGTTCTTTTAAAGTGAGCAATATAAGCTGATTATCAACTGCAAATTGAAAAATATTCGGACGCAGATCCTGTCCGCTATACGATTCTGCTATATAAGTTTTCGGATTAAGCTGTTCAATTTTAGTAATGCCCTGAATTTTTTGAAGGCTGTCTAATTCGGGGGCTTTGTCAAACTCCACCAACACAGTTTGTTTTTGACCAATTTGTCCGCCCTTTAGCTGATCGATTGACCCATCAGCAACTAAAATGCCCTTGTTTATAATGATGACTCTGTTACAGATAGCTTCAACTTCCTGCATAATGTGTGTTGAAAGCATAACTGTTTTATTTTTGCTGATTTCCCGGATCAATTGCCTGATTTCGTCCAGCTGATTGGGATCCAACCCGGTTGTTGGTTCGTCGAGGATCAGAACTGCCGGATCATGAATAAGAGCCTGTGCCAGACCAACCCTCTGGCGGTATCCTTTAGATAGCGCTCCGATTTTTTTATGCTGTTCCGCTTTCAACCCGGTAAGTTCTACCATTTTCGAAACCTGTTCTTTTTTATTCTGAAGCGTATAGAATCCAGCCACCATTTCCAGAAATTCCCTGACATATAATTCGGAGTATAGTGGATTATTTTCGGGCAAATATCCAATCGATGAGCGAAGAGAAATATTTTTAGTTTCAACGAGGCTGCCATTTATTTCTACGGACCCTCCATCAGCCGCCAGGTAACCTGTGATAATTTTCATCAGGGTAGATTTCCCGGCGCCATTTGGCCCAAGAAATCCGACGAGTTCTCCCGTTTTAATTTCAAATGAAACCTGATCAAGAGCCTTCTGATTACCGTAAAGTTTGCTTACCTCTGATATTTTTATTGTCATTTCAGCCTGAATTTAGAAAAGCAAAAGTAAAGATTTCTGCTGATTACATAGCCTTTGAATCAGGCAGAACACATATTTCAATGATTTATAATTGTCCGGTATTTTTTACAGATCAGGGTATTGAGATGTCACTGTCAGTTTTTTTGAGTTTAGACCCTGTAATATAGCCCTTCGGCTTTCGTTTTTATTAACTTTAAATTAACTTTGTCGCCCATCAATACATCGGTTAATGAAGGATCAGAATTTTAACTACATAGAGGATTTGACGAAATACCAGCGGCAGAGTACTTCGCTGGTCAAGGTGGGTGGAGTGTTGCTTGGAGATAAGAATCCGATCCGTATTCAATCGATGACCGACACCGATACGAGTAACACTGAAGCTACAGTTGAACAGATTATCCGAATCATTAAAAGTGGAGCTGACTTTGTTCGCGTTACTGTCAGAGGTGTTAACGATGCCGAAAATCTACAAAATATTAAAAGGGAACTGGTTGCCCGCGGATATGAAAATCCATTGGTGGCCGACATTCATTTTAACCCCCATTTAGCCGAGATAGCCGCAAAATATGTTTTTAAAATACGGATCAATCCAGGAAATTTCTACGATAAACGGGCCAAATTCGAACATCATCTTTATACCGACGAAGAATATAAAGCTGAACTTCATAAAATTGAAGGACAATTCGTGCCCTTTTTACAACTTTTAAAAGATACAAATACAGCTCTTCGGATTGGAGCAAATCAAGGTTCCCTGTCAGATCGCATTATGAGCCGTTACGGAGATACTCCGGCAGGTATCGCTGAGTCGGTCATGGAGTTTTTACGTATCTGTAAAAGGCAGGATTTTGCGAATGTGGTTATTTCCATCAAGTCGAGTAATACCCGCACGATGGTTTATACAGTGCGACTCCTGAATTTTAAGATGCGGTTGGAAGAGATGAGTTATCCGCTTCATTTGGGCGTTACCGAAGCTGGTGAAGGAGAAGATGGACGTATTAAATCAGCTGTTGGAATCGGAGCATTGCTTGCCGACGGTATTGGCGATACCATTCGTGTTTCACTGACTGAAGCTCCTGAAAATGAAATTTCCGTTGCCCGAAAGCTGATCAATCATATTGAGACTTACCGCAATCACAAGCCTATAAATGCACCGCTTTTTGCACAGATTAATCCTTTTGAATATGAGCGGCGTTCAGTGCGTCCTGTTCTGAAAATGGGTGAAAAAAATGTGCCTGTTGTAATGGCTGATCTCCGTGGCCGAACTCTTTCAGAAATTCTGCCATTGCGCGGAAAACAGATTCCGGAGTATTTTTTCAATAATCACGAAGTGCTCGATCTGGAAGGTAATTCTTATCCGGTTCTCACGCTTGAGGAATATTTGTTTGGCGGATCACATTGGGGCCAAACCAAGTTTATCCGCACCAACAAAGAGGAATTTGATCATTTTATGAATGAGAATCCTGAAATTATTACCAAGCTAAAGCAAACCAGAAAAACCATTCTCATTCTTGAAAGTTTCAATAAAAATCCGTTTGCCGAACTTCGTGCATTCTTTATGACACTTGAATCACATATCTGGAAAGTTCCGGTTGTTATTTTCAGGAAATATAATGAACGATACCTTGAAAATTTGCAGATAAAGGCCGCCGCTGATCTGGGTGGTTTACTGATTGACGGATATGGCGATGGTTTGTGCATTACCAATGAATCTGACCAGATTACTTTTACTGATCTGAAAGATTTAAGCTTCTCCATTCTTCAGGCCAGCCGGATGCGTCTCACCAAAACTGAATTTATTTCCTGTCCCGGATGTGGCCGCACCTTGTTCGATCTGCATGATACCACCATAAAAATAAAAGCTCACTTTAACCATCTGGATCACCTGAAAATTGGTGTAATGGGTTGTGTTGTAAATGGTCCCGGTGAAATGGGAGACGTTGATTATGGCTTCGTTGGCGCAGGTCCGGGGAACGTAAACTTGTATAAAGGACAACAACTTATTAAGAGACACATTCCTTTCGAACTGGCTGTTGAAGAACTCGAAGCACTTATCCGTGAAAACGGTGACTGGAAGGACCGGGAAGTTTAAGTTCTCCGTCGAAGTTTCCAGTCACAATTATTTCCTGATTAAGGTTGAAATGGCATAAAGTGGTACAATTTCAATGTTTCCGTCCCGGCCAAAGTTTTCGAGTGAAGAACGGATGCCGCGATTTAGCTTCTTTTCTTTCATAAACAAACGCATACTTTGCATCTTACCGCTGTATCCTGACTTAATTTCAAGTGGCACAATTTCATCTCCCTGCCTGATCACATAATCCACTTCAGCATTGCTGCTTCTTTCCTGCCGGTGCCAGTAAAATAGCTGGGGCTTATCGAAAATAGAAGATGCCTTAATTAATTCGAGTCCTGCATAAATTTCGGCCAGGTTCCCCTTGTTTACCATATCCATATCTTCAACAACAAGATATTCACGAATATTTAAACCGAGAATATGCTGAAAAATACCGGTATCGTACAACAAAACCTTAAACTTCTTCGAATTCATCTGTGCCCCTAGTGGAAAGCCATTGGCAGAAGTATGGTAAACCGGAAACGCCAATCCGGCCATGATCAATAGTTCGAGTGTTTCCTTTATTTGAGGAAGACTCGCCTTTACTACCACATTTGAGTACACAAACTTGGCCCCGGCTTGCTCAACAATGCTGGCAAATACTTCCCTGATGCGGCTTTCCGGCACACGGCGGTGATACTTTGAGAAATCGTCTCTTATTGACAGAGCCAAATCATTGAGCACATTTAATCCATCAAGAACACTATTGTTTTCAACCACTTGTCTGATTACTTCAGGCATTCCTCCGGTCAGCTGAAACTTGCGATAATAATCAGTCAGCATTTCATGAAATACCGGATTCATTGGATTGTCAGGCGAT
>JBBQMW010000210.1:0-4926 GCA_038329265.1 Bacteroidales bacterium
CTCCATCAATTCTCTTTTTTTCAAAATCTGTAATTGTAACTAATGGATGGGATAATTGGGAATAAACTATACGAATACAATTTTTTGTTTCCATTTTTATCATTGTCAAAGTAAAGATAATATGGGTTTAATCGGCTATAAACATTGAAAATACTGATGGTCCAAGTGCGTTCGCCCCAGTGTTTCTTTTTGGTGAAGTTGACACCTAAGTCGAGCCGGTGAAAATCGCGCATCCGGTATCCATTTGTTTCACTGTACCCAAAAACTTCTCCGTTTTCATTAACATAGCGATCGCTGGGTACCTTAACCGGATAGCCTGTTCCGAAGTTCCAGGTGGCTGAAAGTACAATGTTTTTGTTTATTTCATGGTTGACAACTAAACTTGCATCGAACAAGCGGTCGTAGCTAAACGGGAAACTTTTCCCCCAATTGATTTCGGCAAAAGTGCGCTCCGACTTGCTCAGGGTTGCACCAATCCATCCGGTAGTTTTCCCGGTTAATTTCTGGATAAATAATTCAAGTCCGTAGGCTTTACCTTTGCCGTTTTTCTCAACTGCCTGTTCCCAATCTGATAATGCCCCCGACAACGATTCGCCCGGTCGGAAGGCGATTAAATGGTTCAGGCTTTTGTAATACGATTCAAGGCTAACTTCATATTTTCCCTCACCAAAGGCATGATAAATACCGAGGGAGTTCTGGATGGAAGTTTCGGGCAATACGTTTTTGGTAGTAGGCATCCAGTAATCGGAAGGCATCCCAATTCCGGAGTATGACAACAAATGGACATATTGGTTCATCTTCGAAAATGAATACTTCAGCGAAAGATTGCTGAGTATTGGAAAATTCAGTAAAATACGTGGTTCGAATGAATAATAAGCCTGATCGTTCAGGAAATAACTGGAAAGCCGCGACCCAAGATTGGCGCTCATCCATTTCAAACTGAAATCGTTCTCTGCATATATACTGGCTTCAGTTGCATTGATGTTTGATTGGTAAGTGGAATCGATGGCAGCCTTTCCGGTGATTGTTTGTTGGTAATGCTCGTTGTTCGGAATAAACGAATGAAAAATGGAACTAAAGCCAAACCGCATCTCAAGCTTTGGGTTCAGGTAATAGGTAAAGTCCGATTTCAGGCAAAAATCCCTGATGCCGGTAGTAATCTTACTTTTGATCTCCTTTTTCAAAGTGTCAGTCTCGAATTCGTAATTGTAAAGATTTCTGTATGTATAGTCGGTAAACGACAAAGTAGTATTGCTGAATAGTTTACTGGAGAAAAGATGGTTCCACCTGAAAGCAGCAAGTTTGTTGCCCCACCGGGTCGATTTATCGTTGATTTGTTTTATATCCGAAGTCTTATTTTTGCTATTTGCGCCAACCTGGTCATCGCCACTGTAGAAACTCAGGAATATCTTGTCGCTTTCCGAGAACGTGTAGTTCACCTTGGCATTCAAATCATAGAAGTTATAAGAAATGCCGGCATCGGTGAATCTCATAATTGGGATGACATTTTTTCGGGCCGAAACAATAAACGATGATTTCCCTTTGATCAGCGGTCCTTCCAGCGAAATTTTCGATGATAAAAGCCCGATAGTTCCTTGCCCTCCAAATTTTTGCAGGTTCCCGTTTTTCATCCGGATATCCAATACCGACGAGAGCCTGGTTCCGTATCTTGCAGGGAAACCACCTTTGATCATCGTAATATCGCTAATGGCATCGTTATTGAAAACCGATAAAAATCCGCCGAAGTGTGCCACATAATACAACGGCACATCATCGAGCAACATCATGTTTTGGTCGGGACTCCCTCCCCGAACATAGATATTCGATTTGGCTTCGCCTCCCGATTGAATTCCAGGGGTAAGCTGAAGCGCTTTGATCAGGTCAACTTCACCAAACAAATTCGGCATATTCCGTACTTGTTTTGGGGTTAATTTCACCACTCCAACTTCTCTCTTCTGAACAAAATCCGTGTTCTTTCTTACGGTGACCTTTACTTCACCCATGACCAATCCGGGTCTGAGGTAAATGGTTTTGATTACCGACTTTTTGCTTTCCAGGGTAATTGTTTGAGATTGATAGCCAATGAATGAAACACCAATAGAATTTGCCCCTTCAAAGGGAATGACTAGTTGATTCAAAAACATTGGCGCCAATCAGCGGTTCGCGGGTTTGTTCGTCGTATACAAACCCGCTGATGGTTATCTTATTCTGCCCTTGCACTGCAACCGAGAATAAGAAAATAACTAGTAATAGTATAACGTGTCGCATGTGCCTCTTTTATCTTACCCTTATTGAATCGACTTCGAATGTTCTGTTATCTTCATTGTAACCGGCAAAAACCCCATATCCGTTTTGAATGTTCGTATATACATGTCCCGGTTCGGCAATACCAAATAGTAGGTCTGCCCTGCGGTCATTAAAGTGCTTAAAAAGTGTGGTGTAATACAAGTAATATGCCTCACTAACAGATCGGAACGAAAGAAAGATTTGATGATAACTTACATAATGTTTATCTATATTTCCAGATTGAGGTGGAGAATATGTCATTTCAACCGTGTGAGTTTTTCCATTGATCTGCTTGTCATTGAAGAGTAAACGACGAGGCCGATTTGCATCCATTAAAATTGGAGAAGGATAATAACTTTCGGAAGTAATCACCTTATCATTTGTAGCTAACATGTATTTATCGTTTTCGTTTTGATAGCCCCAAACCATGATTTCGTAATAATTGGTTTGATTGGCGGGGTCGTCAAAAGTTACCGAAAGCCGCGAAAATGCCAATTGTTCCTCGCCCAAGCCAGCGAATGGAATCAACTCACAGTTTTTAATGGGTACTTTTTGGGGAATCATTCCTTTTGCAGTCACGGTTTCGAATCCTTGTTTTTCAACCGAAATGCTATACTCAATACCAACTTTAGGAAAAAAATTGGCGCAATAACCTATTAAGGAATCGTATTGTAGTATTTGATCAAATTTCCCTTCAATGAACAAACTAACAGTTGCATCTGTAATTGGATCAATTTTAAGTGAATCAAATACTCCGGCGTTTTGATTAACAAAAACCGAAAGCGATTTAACCTTAGGCGGTGTAAAAGGGGTAAATGTGGATTGCACTACCAATTTGGGTTTTGGCGCCGGAAGGTCTATTTTCAATTCTGTTTCGTTGCATGAAACTATTAAAAGCATAAAGGAAACCAAAATAAATAGTCGCATTTTATTTTTCTTTTTCCAATTCTTCATTGATCAGATTTTCTAGGATGTATAACTAAAACTCATCATTTATTAATTTATTGTTGATTACAAAACTGGGAGTCACATAAATATTTTGCTTTGTAATCTTCTGCTTGTTTATTATCAGATTTTTTAGTGTTTCCGGGTTTAATGCATCTTTCTCAAACTTTTCTATGTTTAAACCACTTTGTTTTGCAAATTCAAATATGGAAGGGTTTTCTCCGATCATTTCAGGATGATCGAATAAAAAATTATGCATTTCTGTAAATTTTCCCTGATTTGCCGCTGCTTCTGCAATGAGTGCCTTCTTGGCAATATATTCGCTATAATAAACAAACCGGAAACCGACATGCTGACCATACTTATTAATAATTTTCCTTAGCCTTCTTTCGGCATTTTGGCAAGCATGGCAATTGTAATCAGAAATTATGTAGACTACTACCAAGCTCATAGCGGACTTGCACCGCATAGTTATCACCTATGCCGGGCGTACTAAAAAAAGCTCCGAAGAATGGACTCCGGAGCTTTTTTTATGTATGATTAATCTTATATAGATCTGAAATAGTAGTGTTTATGCAAGAATAAGATTTAAATAATCCCAATCAAAATTTCACACCAATACCTATTTCAATACCTTGATAAGCTAATGTACTGTTTTTTGCAGAAGTCATAAAAATCTGATAACCACCGGTCAGGCTAATACTTTTATATCGAAATGATAAACCAAGGCCTGATTTAGTCCCTGCTGCAGTATAATGTGAAACAGAATTGAATAAAATTTCATTTTGTGTTATGACAGTTGTTCCATCCGAAATACTGAAAATGCCACCAGAAATATATGCTAAAAAATTAACATATTTAAAACTCGTGGAAATTTGAGGGCCTAAATAAATAGCGCCAGCGAGAGTATTGTTATTGCTACTGCTTTGACTACTGGAATAATATCCTCCATTATCTTCACCATCTTGAAAAAAAGTACCTAATAACCAATGTAAGTTTTCACGTTTCGTTGGAAAAATCATTTTTAAGTCAAAACCACTAATTAATGAAGTAGGGTCTGCAGAAAATTTAATCATTTCCAAATTTCGTCCAACTGGCCCCACAACACCGGTAATATAACTAAGCCTAAGTTCTGGCTTTGAACTATTTTCTTGTGTATAACCTTTTGTTAAAATCAAGAAAAATAAAACTAAGAAGACATTTAATTTTTTCATATTCATTTTTTTAAAACAACATAAAATTGGATGCTATTTCCCAATAACATCCGGTTTTCCCGATTTACATCGGGATGCCGGGTTTTTCTTTTTATATCTTCATCTGTTTATACCAAAATAAAAACCTCAATGCGCTGTTTCTTCCAACGCAATGAAGCCAAGTTTCAGTTGAGGTGGATAGATATTATTATATTAATTGATTCGATAAATATACAAATGGTAACCCATATTTATCAATTAAAATTCGATTTAAAGCCAATTTAGAATGATTATAAATCATGATTTGCAAAAAAAAGATAGTTAATTATTTGCATTCCAGATATATAAAAGATGTAGAATTAAGGATTGCTGGCAGACTGACTGATCCGATGACTTTGGAGTCATCGGATCAGTCGGTCAAAATTGCCATTGATTTAAGGAGGCAATTGTTATGGAAATCGGATCAATTTATGAAGTTGTGGGGAAGAATTTCTCCTGAAAA
>JBBQMW010000211.1:0-4926 GCA_038329265.1 Bacteroidales bacterium
ACCATTATGAAGATAGAAGATGAAATCATCTTTATTGAAAAAACCAATAGATGAATTAATTAGTTTTGTCTGTTCCGGGAAAATGGGTAATTGCAATTGCATACTTTTTTAGCCCAAAATATACGACATTTTAGTCTACACACAAAACTTTGTAACTATTTGTTTTTCATTGATAGGGTCAGGAGTTCTGAATTTTCAACTGCCTGAATGCCTGAAGACACAACGACTCTGCACCTACTTCACGTATATTCTTGTTTTTTAGTGTATTGAGATTGACTGTGTCAAAATCATCGGCGGTTGGAGAAACCCGGTCAACCTTATTTTTTCGTTTCAGCTCGCTATAGTAATGTTGCGCCAGTTGCTCAACTTTTTCATCGCAGGAACTAAAAAGTGTTGGCGTTCCCTTTATCAATTCGTTCAACCGTTCCAGAAACACAACTTTCTGATCAAAATCAGGCAGTTCTGGCAAGCGGCCTAGGCCCAGAACCATACGTTGGCGTGGAAAACCATGCTCATCGCGATAACTTTCGCTCAACCTGAAATAGGTATGAGTGGTCTTTTCTGTCTGGCAATATTTTCTGATCAACTTGATAAACATGCCGTAAAGATCACACCTAATCATTTAATATCCAAATGCTTGGAAGTCCACACAAAGGCACCTTTTTAAAAGTACGAAAAACAAGACTCTGAATTTCAGATAGTTGCGAAAATCAGTTCTCCAAAATAATTGAAAAAAGACCCATTTAGCCTAAAATTTAACATTTCGGGAGGGGTGACCCTGCAATGTGGGTTAAGAAATATTTACCCATTCCCTTAATTGGGGGAATAAAAAAATTTATTCCCCCAATTCATATTTCTGGGACGAAAAAAGGCATAAGAACCACCTGTTCCTATGCCTCTTTCTTTTCACAATTCTTTTTTACAAAATGCTGTCAACTTTTGCTGAAAGTGTTGATTTTGGGGCGGCTCCAACGTGTTTTTCAACCACAACACCACCTTTAAAAAACAGGATAGTTGGAATATTCCGGATTCCGAATTTGGAAGCGATTCCCGGATTACTGTCAACATCAACTTTTCCTACGACTAATTTTCCAGCGTAGTCATCAGCCAGTTCGTTAACAATCGGACCAACCATGCGACAAGGGCCACACCATTCAGCCCAAAAATCTACGAGAACAGGCTTATCCGACTGGAGAACCAATTCATCAAAATTTGCATCATTAATTTCTAAAGCCATCTTTATATGTTTTTATATGTGAATATTTTGTCCATTTCTCAAAGCCACACAAAATTAGCCTAATTAATTTTAAAAACAAGATCCTCCTGTTTTTCAAAATATGCAAGCAATTTGTCGGTGATTTCAATCCGTGTATTTCTTGAGAACAGATTAACTACCATATTTGTTTCAAGATCATAAATATCAAATCTTAGCAGCGATTTTCCCTTGCTGTTTAAGGTCAGTCGCTCCAGATCCGAAATAATATCTCCTGTTAAAACCGAAAGCGGAATCTTCACGGTAATGCTTTTGAAATATTTCTCTCGAACTTCTTCCATCAGCTCTATTCGGCTGATCTTGAATTCGATTTGATCGCCACCGAACCGATTCTGGACGACTCCTTTTACCAGAAGATAAAGTCCCGGTTTGCAGTATTTGCCAAATTCGACATAGTCTTTGGCAAAAAAGAAGCACTTGTACGAATCGGTGTAATCGGTTAATGTAATCTGGCTATACGGTTTCCCGGTTTTGCCAAAGCTTTCGCGGGCTTCGGTAACCATTCCCACAAAAGTCAATTCGCGTCCTTTCAGGGCGTCAATACTACTATTCAGATCTTTAAATGCAACATCCTTTGTGGCCAAAGTGGCGATTTCAACTTTATACCGGTCGAGTGGATGAGAAGTCAGGTAAACCCCGACCAAACTTCTCTCCTTTTCAAGCAAAACCAAATCAGCCCATTCAGGAACCATAACCGGTTCAGGTTTTTGAACCGATTGATTCGACATCACTTCACCAAAGAGTGAAGGCTGCATGTTGTTGCTTTCGTATTGCATCTTGCTGCCATATCGGGTCAGCTTTTCAATAAAACTCAAATCATTGTCGTCGGGTGCAAAAAACTGGCTTCGGGTGTACTTTTTAAACGCATCGAATGCACCAGCCATAGCCAATGCTTCGAGGTTTTTCTTATTGACCGATTGAAGATTTACCCGTTCGACAAAATCATAAATATCTTTAAAAGTTCCTCCTTTACGGGCTTTAATAATGTCCATCACAGCTCCTTCGCCAACACCTTTAACAGCAGCCATGCCAAAGCGAATATTTCCTTCCTTATTTACGGTAAACTTGGTATAACTCTCGCTCACATCCGGACCCAGAACATTCATTTTCATGCGCTTGCACTCTTCCATGAGCTTCGAAATTTCAGTAATATTACTGAGGTTTCGGCTCATATTTGCGGCCATGAATTCTGCCGGATAGTGTGCTTTCAAATATCCGGTCTGATAGGCCACAGCTGCATAACACACCGAATGCGATTTATTGAAGGCGTAACTGGCAAATGCTTCCCAGTCTTTCCAGATTTTATCGATAAGTTTATGTGGTTCTTTTCCGCTTACGGTACAGCCTTCAACAAACAACGGATTATTTATACAGCCTTGCTGAAATTTCACTTTCAGTTTGTCCATCTGAGAAATCTGCTTTTTACCCATCGCTTTACGAAGTGAATCGGAATCACCCCGGGTAAAACCTCCCAATGCCCTCGACTGAAGCATCACCTGTTCCTGATAAACGGTAATTCCGTAGGTATCGTTCAGGTAAGGTTCCATCAGCGGACTTTCATACTCAATCTTTTCCTGACCATGTTTTCGCTTGATGAACGAAGGAATGTATTCCATCGGTCCCGGACGATACAGGGCGTTCATTGCAACCAAATCCTCGAATCGGTTGGGTTTCAGGTTGCGGAGGTGTTTTTTCATTCCGGGCGACTCAAACTGAAAGATGCCGGTGGTATCGCCATTACTGAAAAGTTCCATGGTGAGCGGATCGTTTTCCGGAAGCTTATCCATATCCACTGTAATTCCGCGCGACAGCTTGATGTTCTCAACCGTCTCTTTGATGATTGAAAGTGTTTTCAAACCAAGAAAGTCCATCTTGAGTAATCCAATATCTTCCACAAATTTTCCGTCGAATTGAGTGGTCAACAGGTTTACATCATCTTTGGAGAGCATTACCGGGATATGGTCGGTCAGCGGATCGCGACTGATCAGGATTCCGCAGGCATGAACACCGGTCTGTCGAACCGAACCTTCGAGAGTCTGGGCAAATTTCAGGGTGGTGCGAATCAATTCGTTGTTCGATTTCAACTCGGCTTTCAACTCCGGACTATCTTTATATGCAATGGAAAAATTCATTTTCGGAGCCTCCGGAACCAGTTTGGTCAGACGATCGGCTTCCGAAAGTGGAAGTTTTAGTACCCGCGCAACATCTTTTATGGCTGATTTTGTGGCCATTGTGCCGAAAGTGCAGATGTGCGCAACCTTATCATTCCCGTATTTATGGGTGACATAATCGAGTACTTTTTGGCGACCATCATCATCAAAGTCGATATCCACGTCGGGCATCGAAACACGGTCGGGATTCAGGAAACGTTCGAACAGCAAATCGTACTTCATCGGGTCGATGTTGGTAATTCCAACACAATACGAAACCACCGAGCCGGCAGCCGATCCACGACCCGGCCCAACCAAAACATCCATTCGGCGGGCTTCGTTGATGAAATCCTGAGTAATCAGGAAGTAGCCTGGAAAACCCATTGTTTTAATCGTGGCCAGCTCAAATTCAATCCGTTCTTTAATTTCGTCGGTAAATGGTTCCCCGTAGCGCTGTTTTGCACCTTCCCAGGCCAAATGCGCCAAATAATCAGATTCAAATTTCACCCGTCGTACTTTTTCGAACCCGCCTAAACGGTCGAATGATTCCTGACCAAATTCTCCCAAAAGCATTTCTTTCGTATATTTTGAATAGAAATCTTCCTCTTTCCCGAACTCTTCAGGAATCGGAAAAACCGGCATAATGGGAGCTGAATTCAGTTCATAGGATTCTATCTTGTCGTTAATTTCCTGAGTGTTGGTCAACGCTTCGGGAACATCGGCGAAAAGTCGGTTCATTTCAGCGGTGGTTTTAAACCATTCCTGTTTGGTATAACGCATCCGAGTTGGGTCGTCCAAATCTTTCCCGGTGTTGAGGCAAATCAGCAAATCGTGCGCATCGGCATCTTCTGCATTGATGAAATGAATATCGTTGGTGCAAATTAATTTTACCTGATGTTTCTGGGCCAACTCGAGCATTTTTTCATTCACCAGCACCTGATTTTCATAAACATTGCGGCGCATTTCAGCCAGTTCTGACGGATGTCGCTGCAGCTCCAGATAAAAATCATCGCCAAAAATCGACTTGAACCATTGGATGGTTTCATCAGCATCCTGCATGTGCCCGGCCATAATGTGCTGCGGAACTTCGCCTCCCAAGCAAGCCGAAGAAACAATAAGCCCGTCGTGATACAATTCGAGCAACTCTTTATCGATACGTGGTTTGTAATAAAACCCTTCGGTGTAGGCGGCAGAAACAAGTTTCAGGAGGTTGCGGTAACCAACCAGATTTTTGGCCAGCAAAATAAGGTGATATCCTGAGCGGTCGACTTTCGCATCTTTTTTGCTGTGGCGCGAAGTTTCAGCTACGTAAGTTTCGCAGCCAATAATCGGTTTGATTCCTTCTTTTTTACACACATCGTAAAACTCTTTGGCGCCAAACATATTGCCGTGATCGGTCAAAGCAAGGGCAGTCATGCCATCGCCTTTAGCCTTTGAAATCAGCCTGCGAACACTGGCCGCGCCATCCAGAATGGAATATTGAGAGTGAACATGCAGATGTGT
>JBBQMW010000212.1:0-4878 GCA_038329265.1 Bacteroidales bacterium
GTCAATGTCTTTAATGTCATGAACCTGTGTCTTACACTCGACAAATAGTAGCTTGTTACCCAGATTTACGATAATGTCGATCTCATTTTTATCCGAACCCTCAATATAGGGAACCACCACACTCCAGGCTAAATCGCGGGTAAAATCGAAATTATTAGTGTCGTGCAATTTCCGAATCTGTTTAGCAGTCTCAAAAAAATCCTCCTGAATATCGGTGACGCGGGTTAATGACTTTATTTTTTGACCCGAAAACTCGATGAATTTCTCAATGGGAAGCGTGGCTTTCAGAGGTTCTGTTTTCATTTCTCTCAAATAATGAATCATTCCGTTTTGATCGACGTGAAAGATAATTGAGTTTAAATTGCTGTTTATAAAGAAGGTATATAGTGCCAATGTCATAATTTTCGTACCGCCGGCCACATTTACAAAAAACAGAGACTGCTGATACTCCGATACAATTTGATCAATGAAAGAGACAATTCCTCCAAAATCATTGGCATCATTGATGAGGTGAAGCTGACAGGTATCACCCATTAAATCCGCAATTTTTTGTGCTGTCTGGGCCGATTCGTTGCTGTGCAGTAAAATATTAAGGGAACTTGGGAACTCCAAAATTCCCTGAATAACAGGGAGCGTCTGGCCGCCAATATTGGTGATCTGAATTTTGTCGGGAATTATCATCATTACAATCTATTTTTATAACAGAACTAAGACTTATTGTAATTCGGGATATTCCCGAAACTTTACAAACCCGAATCGGGAGATTTTTGATCCGTCGGGTTGATCAATGGCCAGTCGGCTTGTCGTTGAAGCCAGGCACTGTATTCCTGCTTTTTGCAGACGGGCAACCAGTGCGAAGCAAAATGTCAGCTCCCCCATGATGTGCACCGCAAAATTCCCTGACGATTCAGCAGCCAACAACTGCCTGACTTTAATTTCATAATCCTCAGCCAGCCGTTCAATATCGTAGGTTTCGGCCTCAGGATCGATTGCCGGAAATGGCAAGTCGATAAGTTGCCCATAATTATGGCGGGCAGCCTTTGTTTGTTCCTCACTCCACTGGGAGGAGGGATGGTTAGAGAGGTTGATTAGCATGGGGCTATTGTCGGTTTAAGTTTAACAAATTTGTAAGTTTCTGTTTATTTCGTTTTAACTCTTTAAATCAATTTTGACAGATAATCAGCCAGATAAAGCGGTAAGTTGAGTAAATCATCGTTTTTCTCTACATTCTTTAGCGAAAACCTTACTGATAAAACGGGTTGGTTTCTTTTCCGGTATTCCGAAAGGCTTTTGGATTTTATGCTAATTGATGATTTAACTTCGACAGGGATTATTTGGCTATCTTTTTCGAGCAAGAATTCTATTTCGGCCTTGTTGCCCGATGTCCAGTAAAAAATTTCGTTCCCCAATTGCCTTGTTATCGATTGCAGCACATAATTCTCGGTTAAAACGCCCTTGAATTCGGTAAAAAGCTTGTCGCCCTGCAGAATGGTTAACGGCGACAGTCGTAATTTGGTACGCAACAACCCTGTATCGACCATATACAATTTGAAAGCCGAACTGTTTTTATAGGCGGCAAGGGGTAGTCGTGGCGTTTGAACTTCAAATAAGCGGTTGACCAAACCACTGATTACCAGCCATTCAACTGCGTTTTCATATTCGCGGGCACGGGCATTTTTTTCCACCAACGAATATTTGAATTTTCGGTCTTCTTTTGCCAGGTTATCCTGAATATTATGCCATAGTCGGTGCAGACGTGGAATATCTTTGCTGTCGATATGTTTTGCGAAATCCAAAGTATAAGCCGTAAGAATCTGGTGGTTGGTAATATCGGCAACCTGCCAGTTTCTGGTTTCCAGGTACTTTACAATGGTTTCTGGCATACCGCCGCAACATAAATACACTTTGTATGCCTCAATTAATTGGCTGTGAATTATCTCCGGAATATTTTCCAGCGTTTTGGCATTGCTATAATTATTTAGAAATCTGTGTAAATCTTCGTTGAAAAGCGGCAGAAATTCGCTGAACGAAACAGGGAATAAAGTCAGAAAATCGACATTGCCGACAGGAAACGAAGCACCTTCCCTTTTTAGAGCCACGCCAAGCAAAGAGCCTGCACAAACCACAGCCTGTTTGGGCATCAGTTCGTTAAAATATTTTAAACTGTTTAAAGCATCGTTACACTCCTGAATTTCATCGAAAATTATCAGCGTTGTTTCTGGCTTTATATTGATTCCCTTTACCGCTGAAAGATAGGAAATGAGCCTCGCAGGGTCTTTGGTTTTTGCAAACTCCGGTTTGTGTTCCTTTTCAAAGTCAAAATTCACATAGCAGCAGTTCTCAAAGCACTGTTCCCCAAATTTTTTCAGCAAAAACGACTTGCCCACTTGTCGTGCACCTTGCAAAACAAGTGGTTTTCGGTATGGGCTATCTTTCCATTGTTTAAGGTCGTTCAATAAATGTCGTTCAATATTCATATCTATTATTTTTGTGTAAATTTACACATTATTGATATGTAAAAAGTGTAAGAATGTATTTTTTTAGCTCTATTTAATCTGTTTTCAAATTTTACCCAATCTATAAGCACATCAGTTTTTGTTAGGCTCTTCCAATGCCATCATGTAATTTGGGTCGAAAGTCCCTTCCTGGATTTTCGATTTTGGCACCCGCGTAGCAGCTAGATGCATGTCGGAAATTAGTTGGGTAAGATAGTGGTTCATGATGTGGTGATTTTTATACCAGAATAAAAGTCGTTATCATTTATTTCCGGCTGATTCTACTTTTTATCTCCTTGTCAAAATCGGATTGGAAGAGTTGTTCCTGAACTATCCGGTACTTTTCAAATTCAGTCTCCGCAAATTCCTTTGCCATTTGTGCATTTATTGAGCCACTATCCGACAATACTTTCCGATCGTCGGCTTCTAAGAATAGATTAAGCCTTTTTGACCAATCTTCCATGGTCATCGGAATTTTACGCTTTGCCCTTTCTTCAGCCAGATCCAGATAAGCATTTACAACGCGCCCTATTGATTCTAATTCGGGTTTTGAAAGGTAATTTTTCGCAACTGCAACATCGGTTTTGAGAATTCTTCCGTCAGGACTCTTTTCCCAGGAAGTGAGTCCCATGTTTTGTTTCGCAGCATCTGCTCGATGCATGATTAATTCTGCTGCGGTATGGCCGTGAATCGCAAAATGTAACTTGTTCTGTACTTTAGCAAAAAAAACTTTTGTGGTAGGTGCATCTTGGTTATAATCGATGCTCGTGGCATATATATCTGTGATTTTCTGATAAAAACGACGTTCGCTTAAACGTATCTCCCTGATTTCGGAAAGCAAGTTTTCAAAATAATCTTCACCGAGAAATGTTCCATTCTCCATTCGCTTTTTATCAATTACATATCCACGAATGGAAAATTGTTTTAAAACTTGGGTTGCCCACTGTCTGAATTGCGTAGCCCTGACAGAGTTTACCCTGTAACCTACTGATATAATGGCATCAAGATTAAAAAAATCAATGTTTCTGTTTACTTTTCTGGAACCTTCTTGTTGAACTATCCGGAAATTCCGGATGGTTGCTTCACGTACAAGCTCCTGTTGATCATATATGTTTTGAAGGTGTTCATTTATTGTACGCACATCGACAGAAAACAATTCAGCCATCATTTTTTGTGAAAGCCATATCGTTTCATCTTCATAACGCACTTCAATGGTATTCAAATTATCCTTAAGACTAAAAATAAGGAATTCGGCAGTACTGTTCCGAATTAATTTAACATTGCTTTGAGAAGCCGTTTCTTTTTTCGCGTTCATAACTGTCTTTTTAACGGGTATGATTTTGGATGTAATAGTTGTAATAAGTGAACGCAGTGCGTTCACTATTCAAAAGGTGTTATAATTAATTACTATTTATTCCCTGTCAGTGATCAGGGTAACCGGGGGCGATTGTTTTTAAAATCACCCCGATAGTTTTTAAAACAATGTCGTTTGTTTTCAATTTTTGAAAACCGGTTTTTAAATCAACCCTGCTAATTCATATTCCGACCCCGGCAGTTTACCTTTTGACCCTGATCATTTACAAATTGATGCTACGATTTTATAGTTTGATATGAATTGTTTAGTTACGGACCCTGATGATTATCGGTGAATCGTGCTAATTGCCTGAAGCACTGCTTCAAGGTCTTGTTCCGAAATTTGAGAACTAATTAAATTTGACATAAAAATACAAATTTGAAATTCTAAAATTATCCATGCACAAAGTTGCATAAGGCTGAGTTATGCCGGTAAAAAAGCAAGTTAGGCCACGAGGGCAGGAAGTACATTAACGTTTGATGCGCTAACCAATTATTTTATGATATTCATTTTGATCACTTGATTAATTTTATGAAGTTCAGACTTTTAACATTTCCGCCTTGCATAATCTTTTTCACTATAATTTGATCGCCAATTTTCAATCTTAGGTTTGGCGGATATCCTTCTAAAGGTTTCGGATTTTTATCTTTACCTTCAATTAATCGGGCTTTAACTGTTGGTTTAACAACAAATGAAATAATTGCTTTTTCGTCAATCGAAATTGGATCAGTAGCGATCTTTTTAACAATGAGATCCGAGTAGTATTCCAAATATTCACCTGTTATCTCTTTCTTTAGATTTTGCGTTTTACACTTAGTGAATTCCTTCAATTCCATATCCATATATTCAAGAGGGGAAGTCGTATTTTGAGGAATACTCATGGCATGAAACTCTTTCAACTCCTTTGATTTTGAGTAATCAGGAATTTCTCTTTCCATAAGATCTCTGAATGACTTGAGATACTCTTCTTTTGGTAAGCTCAATCCGTTGATACCTTGCATATTTATTTTAACCTTTCCAAATCCATAA
>JBBQMW010000213.1:0-4581 GCA_038329265.1 Bacteroidales bacterium
AAAAGTATTTTGTATTAATTTCAAGAAAGAAATATATGCAGGCAATTCGTTGTCTGAGTACTTTGTTGATGGCCAGATTTTTATTCATTCACAATCATTTGCAATACTGAAATTTACTTATACCGTGGCTTGCAGTACACCAACATATTCAGGTAAATTTTTCGACTTAAAACTCGAATACAAAAACATGAATGATAAATATTACCTAAATTATCTGTCATTAATGAATTACTTCGAATTTAATAAGAATTCTTTAGCTGATAGTATTAGTGAAAATTCAGAACCGTATTTCCAATACCGCGAATTATTTATAAATAAGACAGTTACCAGCCGGGTTGAATCGTTGAAACCAAAAGAGACCATAAATAGAGATTCTCCCCTTTTTAAAAATACAATTCCGGTTCTGAAAGGATTTTGGGAAAGCTATAATTACACCAGCAATTTGAAATTGCTGGAATAGCAGAATGCCTTCAGATTTTCATTTCAGCGCTTCAATTTTCTTTGCTGTTGGATTCAACCTGCGGATTTGCCAAACAATTCAGATTCAACCAGCTCGCAAATAATGTGGCCGATCAAAATGTGAGCTTCCTGAATCCGGGGTGTGTCGGTTGAGGGAACATTGATGAGAATATCAGCCAATTCAGTCATTCTGCCTCCTGTGGCTCCGGTCAGACAGATACATTTCAACCCCGATGAACGGGCTTCACCAATTGCCTGAACAATATTTTCGGATGCTCCTGAAGTTGAAATGGCAAAAAACACATCGCCTTTCTTTCCAACAGCCTGAATGTAGCGGGCATAGGCTTTGTCGAATCCGTAGTCGTTTGAAACCGCAGTGATAAATGAGCTGTTTCCGTGGCAGGCCTCTGCATGTATCGGAGGGCGGTCGAGATAAAATTTTCCGGATAATTCAGCCGCTAAATGCTGTGCGTCGGCAGCACTTCCGCCGTTTCCGCAAAACAGGGTTTTATTTCCCGACCGATAGGCGATGATGATTAGCTCTGCGGCTTCCCTGATTCTTTCAATCAAATCTCCATCAGACAGAATCTTTGTTTTTAGCTCGATAGCTTGTTGTATACGTTGAATGATCATTGCTGATTATTTATTTTACTGTAAACGTTTAAAAATAGGCTTGCCATATTCGCCCACGAAAATTTCTTTTTCTCTTCACTCATGTTTGCTTCAAATTCGGCCATCCGTTCATTTTCGTAAAAGTCGACCAACGCATCAGCAATTTTTTGACTTGCAGGTTCCACCACGTATCCAATTTTTCCATCCGGAATAATCTCAGATAATCCACCAACATTGGTTACCAGCATCGGTTTATTAAAATGGTAGCCAATCTGAGTCACCCCGCTTTGAGTGGCACTTTTATAAGGTTGAACAACCATATCGACCGCACTGAAATAAAGCCTGACTTCATCATCAGGAATAAAATCAGTTCGTAATTCGATGAATTCCTCCAGTTTTTTCTCAGCGATTAATTTAAGGTATGATTCGGGATTGGAATAGTATTCACCGGCAACCAATAACTTAACTGGAAATTTCCGCAATCGTTCATCGGCAAAAGCGTTGATCAGTAAATCGAGACCTTTATAATCGCGAATAAAACCGAAAAACAGAAGGTATCGCGTTTCGGGTTCCAGTTTAAGCTTTTGTTTCGCTTCCTGAAAGGATAACTTTTCGCCGTAATTGTCGAAAATCGGATGCGGGCAATATCCTGTTGGCAGATTCTTTCGGAAGGATACCCCATCGGTCAAAACACTTTTTGACATGGCGATCAAACCGTCAATTCGCTGAATAAAATAGTTGGTTAGTTGCCGGTCTCCAGGTCGGTGTTCGTGTGGAACAATGTTGTCGGCCAGACAAATAATAACAGTATGCTTATTTTTTCGGATCAGGCTGGCGATTGTACCTAAACATGGAGCCAAAAAAGGCAGCCAATATCTGATGATCACCAAATCAGGTTTTTCGCGACGAATTCGAAATCCGACTTTTAGCCAGCTAAAAGGATTAATAGAATTTATCGTCCGCTTTATTTTTAAGTTCTCCGGAGGCGATTTTTCATTGAATTGTGTCTTTCCCGGAAATAGAAAAGATGGATATTGGAGTATAAATGTCTCCATATCAACCGTATATCCTAAGGATAGAAATTCGTTCGCCAACCGCTCGTTGGTGGTAGCAATTCCGCCCCGGTAAGGATATGCAGGTCCAATAATTTTGATCGTCTTCAAGATTTTCCGATTAAGTATTCTTTTAACAAATGTGCAACATGTTTATCAATTGGGAAAGTAAATTCTGTTGAATTAATCAGTTCACACGAAACCCATCTGAAAGATTGATTCCCATTAACCAATTCAGGAAAATCAAATGCTTTCTGTGAAATATGAAACTGAACCGGGTCTTTCAATCTAGCCAGGTAATAGATACTAATGAGTTGGTGGTCATCGTAGAATAAAGCCCTTTGATAAAAATCGGTCGTATAAAAATGCTGTATTTCTTCGACTTTCTGATTGCATTCTTCCATCATTTCCCGTTTCAAACAGTCAATAGTTCCCTCACCAAAATCCAAACCACCACCAGGAAACTTGGTCATTTTCATATTTAACTGAAACTCGTCGGTTACTAAAACTTCCTTTTGGTCGTTGACGATTAAGGCATAAACTCTTAGCGTAAATCTGGAAGGTAACTGCTCAATCATTATTATTCAATATTTGGTCAATATAGGTAATAATTTCTGAGATTTGTTCAGGTTCAAACCATTTGATGTCCTGATCGCGCCGAAACCAGGTCAATTGTTTTCGGGCATACTTGCGGGTGTTTCGTTGAATCAGATCAACGGCCTCATCCAACGAACAATCGCCATCCAGATAAGTAAACAGTTCTTTGTAGCCGACGGTGTTCAGCGAATTCAAATTCCGGTAGGGATAAACTGTTATTGCTTCTTCCAGAAGGCCATCATTCATCATTTTCAAAACCCGTTCATTGATTCGTTCATACAATATTTTCCGATCCTGATTGATACCAATTTTCAGAATCCGGAATGGTCTTTCCTTGATTTTATTTCTCCGGAATGAAGTAAATGTTTTTCCTGACATCAGGCATATTTCAACGGCATGAAGAAGCCTTTTCGGATTATTCAGATCGACTTGATGGTAATACTCGGGATCAAGTTCCAGAAGTCTTTGTCTCAAAGCTTCAATCCCGTTTTCATTGTACCACCTGATTACTTCGTCTCTGATTACAGGGTCAACTGTCGGAATATCATCTATTCCTTTGCAGATGGTATCAACATACAACATGGATCCCCCGGTTAAAATTAATGGATTTTTAGCGTGAAAAAGCTGATCGATTAATTGAATCGCTTCAGTTTCGTATTCACTGACATTGTAATAATCGTGGATTGATTTAGTCTGAATAAAGTGGTGAGGAACACTTTTCAGGTCGTCGGCTGAAGGAACTGCTGTGCCAATGGCAAGCTCATTAAAAAACTGACGTGAGTCAGCCGATATTATTTCCGTTTGGTAGTGTTTTGCTAATTGAATGCTGACTGCTGATTTTCCGACTCCGGTAGGTCCCAAAACCACAATTAATGTATTCATCGTAATGATTTGATTGGGACACAAAGATACGCTTTAAAACAAAAAAAAGGGGACTTAAAAGTCCCCATTTGTTTATACATCCATTTCACCAAAAACCTCATAATAGTCTTCCAAATCACCGAAGCTTTTGTACGAATCATTCAATTCGAGAATGTCAACTTCAGGACTATCGTAATCATTAATTAGAAATTGAGCAGGTGCATGACCCTTTTCATAGGCAACAAATGGTTCTTTTAAATCAGTTTTCATAAGTTTCTCCTTTAGTTCTAAATAAAATAAACGTTCATTAAAAAAATCAAATACATAAACCAGTTTTTGTCCGGTTGTAGTGATGTATTCGTTTAATTTGGTATTCCGCATACTAAGCTCTTTCCGGTTAATACTTCCTGAATCGAGCAAGCATATTTCAATTTTTCTCCTCCAATGTTTATCAGTCAAAAAAAAGGAGGCAAGCTGAGATTGGTCAAAATTAGCTGTATTCTGTATTATTCGATGCAAGTCTTCAAACGTTTGTTCCGGATTAATGTGTATTAGACGCTTAAATTCAGTCACTTCTAATGATGAAATTTCGAATATACAGATCATAAATAAAGAGTTTTTAAGATTGGACATTCTCGATATCTGTTCAAATTAAATTTAAATTAAAATGGCATCAACGACATTCTATACAAAAAAACAAGTCTCCAAATGTTAAAATATATTAAAAAAGGATTTTAGTAGGGATAGTTCATTGTATATCAGTAACATGTTATACCGCACGAAAAAATCAATTGAAATCTCATTCTGGAAAAATCGAATATATTTTACAATTGGTCGTAAAACCATATTCGTTCCAAAGCGAAAATTCAATTAGTAAATGCGAATTTTTAATATGATAGATTCAAGAATGATGATTATTCTGTGTTGTTGATTAGGGGCAATAACTTTTAGCGCAGCGTTAAAAAAGTTATTCTCGGAATCAACAGACAGGAATTATTAT
>JBBQMW010000214.1:0-4442 GCA_038329265.1 Bacteroidales bacterium
AGAATCGTATGCTTTGCCTGTTCAAAACCATGAAGATCTTGAAATTGGACGAAAATATACTTCGGCTAAAGAGTGTTTCCCGATGATTTGCACCACGGGTTCATTCATCAAGAAATTGCAGGAACCGGGTATTGATCCGGGTAAAGTAAGCTTCTTTATGCCCGATCATAACGGGCCATGCCGTTTTGGTCAATATAACCAATTGCAAAAAGTAATATTTGACCGGTTGAATTTGAAAGACGTCAAGATTGTGACTCCATCTAACGATGGTTCATATTCAGATATTACTCCGGGAAGCGGTTCCAAATTCAGGATGAATGCATGGAAAGGTTTTGTGGCCGTAGATATTATTCGTAAACTTCAACAGCAGTATCGGCCTTACGAAAAAATAAAAGGTACAACTGACAAGGCTTATCAGGAATCTTTAGATCGGATTGTTAAAAGCATTGAAAACAATGCCAAAGGTTTGGTTGAGGCGCTGGAAGAATCAGGAAAACAATTTAAAGCTATTGAAATCCTGAATGTGTCACGAAAACCGGTGGTCTCCATAGTTGGCGAAATTTTCATGCGCGACAATAGCTTTTGCAGCGGTAATATTGTAAAAAGGTTGGAGTCGCTGGGTGCTGAAACGTTGATGGCTCCATTCTCGGAGTGGTTTGTGTATTCGACTTACCGATATACCCGCGACAGCAAATGGAAGGGCGATTATTCAGGCATTGTGAAATCCAAAATTCAGGAATTTGCTCAACATATGTCGTACCGAAAATTGATTGGTTCGGTGGAAGAATTGCTTGATACGGAAAAAGATATTTCCCTTGAAACCATGTTGCGGTTAACGGCTCCTTATGTTCACAGGGATTACGATGGAGATCCGGTGATGGCGATTGGCAGTGCGGCTGCTCATACCAAAAAGGGTGTTTCAGGCATCTGCAATGTTTTGCCTTTTACCTGTATGCCCGGAACTTTGATAATTTCCATTTCAGGTGCATTCCGGAAAGATCACAACAACATTCCATGGGTCGACCATGCCTACGATGGACAAGACGATGCTTCAATTGACACACGTTTACAGGCATTTATGTATCAGGTGAAGGAGTTTCAGCAACGCGAAAACACCAATACTTTGGTTCCGTTTCTATTTTGAGAAAAAAATAAGAACCGTTTCGTTGAATAACTCAGGATGCGCTGGCAAAATCGTCATGCAGATATTTACTTCTTAATTGCGGTAAAAATACGGGTATTGCTGAATGAGGCCTGTTCAATCGTGTTTTTGTCGTGCGAACATACAAAAAGACCCACTAAAAGTTCTTCCGGAAAGTCGAAGTCGGGAACTTCAACGGTCCAGAATGGATTTCCCAGTTTGGCTACCGAAATAAAATAACTTCTGCCTCTGCGTTCCAGTTGTATAATATCAGCATTGATGATCGGTAGTTTGATTTCTTCAATGTTGGAGTGATTCTGTTTGCGGAATTGAAAACAAGTCAATCCGTCGCCGTGTACAGTGAGACAAACCATAGCCGCGCTGGTATCGAGGCTGGTGCGAACCATCCAGCCAGATTTCCGGTGAAGATTCACTCCTTTGCCAATTAAATTGGGCTGAGTAGTGATCAGAAAATCGCCTTTGAGGTTCTTCCATGCAAAATGCAATTCGTCTTTTTTGAACCAGATGTTTTCGCCCGCTCCTGAAATCTGATAGGTTTGAAGGGAATTGTCGAAAATTGCTGTCCCTTTGTGAAGAACCGGCCCAATGTCGGCATGATTCTCGAAAATACCGACCGGACTTTGAGCATATGTAGCTGCAAATCCGATGAGTAGGCTAACAACAAATAGAAATCTTAATTTTTTCATGTTGATTTAGTTTATTGGTCTTTCATTTTAGCACTGGCCATACCTTCGACAAGTCGCTCTAAACTTCGTGTACCAACAAAGATATAATTTCATTAATCTTATTGAAAACATTTTCCAAATCGTTCAGGTTTTTATTGCGCGAAATTTCGACAGCCGCAATGCCCAGATCGAGGTTGATATGCGCATTCATTCACATAAGTAAGTGCTACAATACATTTGGCCAATAGTAAGAAGAAAATTTAAATGCCTTATCCCACGATTCCGTAACCGGTCGATGATTGCGATAATCTTCAAAAGCCTGAAGATATCGTATGGCAAATGCTACGTCCAGCTGTTCCATGCGAGGCCCATCGTCAAAATAACCTGATGCAATCCCTTTCTTGACCTGAATGGTTACAAACATTTTAATTTTACGTAGTCATAATTCCCGGAAATAATTATTTTTGACTGGGATTTTGGCAAAAAGTAATCCAGCAATCAACTAAACGATCATTTTAATCATTCATGCCTCAAAAGACTGACATCATTACCGTTGAGCACTTATCTCATGCTTTTGCGGGTAAAACTGTTCTAAAAGATATCAATCTCTCGATAAAAAAGGGAGAGTTTGTGACCATACTTGGCCCTTCGGGTTGTGGGAAAACAACCTTGTTGAGGTTAATCGCGGGATTTCTGAAAGCAAAAGATGGAAAAATTATCATTGCCGGTCATGAGATGACCCAGACTCCACCTCACCTTCGACCGGTAAATACGGTTTTTCAACGGTATGCACTTTTCCCTCATCTGAATGTTTTCGAAAATATTGCTTTTGGTCTTCAACTGAAAAAACTCCCCAAAGACGAAATCAAAAAACGGGTGAAACAGGTGCTTAAAATAGTGACCATGACCGACTATGAGGAGCGTGATGTGGATTCACTTTCAGGAGGACAGCAGCAACGTGTGGCCATTGCCCGTGCGATTGTAAACAAGCCTGAAGTTTTATTGCTCGATGAACCATTGGCGGCACTCGACCTGAAAATGCGCAAGGATATGCAGATGGAAATTAAAGCAATGCACAAAAAATTGGGAATCAGCTTTTTGTATGTGACTCACGATCAGGAAGAAGCCCTGACTTTGAGCGACCGCATTGTGGTGATGAGCGAAGGGAAAATCCAGCAAATTGGCTCACCCATTGAAATATACAACGAACCAATCAACTCTTTTGTTGCCGATTTTATTGGCGAAGGTAACATCCTGAACGGTGTGATGATTAAAGATGAACTGGTGGAATTTGCCGGCCATCAATTTGAATGCGTTGACAAGGGTTTTGGAGTGAACGAACCGGTTGATGTTGTGGTTCGCCCCGAGGATATCTACATTTTCGAGTTGTCGAATGCCGCACAATTCACGGGGATAGTCACATCCAGTATTTTCAAGGGGGTTCACTACGAAATGATGGTTACTACGCCCGAAGGTTTCGAATTCCTGCTTCAGGATTACCATTGTTTCGAGGTGGGGAAAACAGTCGGGATGCTGGTGAAACCGTTCGACATTCAGGTGATGAAAAAAGACTGCACCTGCAATACGTTTGAAGGTGCAATCGTCGACAAAACACACGTCCGGTTTCTTGGAACGACTTTCGAATGCGGCAATACACATAATTTAGCCAATGGAACAGCAGTGAAAGTAAACGTTGAATTCACCAATGTCAGCCTTCAGGATAACCAGGAAGATGGGATGCTCAGCGGTACTGTGAGTTTTATTTTGTACAAAGGGAACCATTATCACTTAACGATTACGACTGGCAACAACGAAAATATTTTTGTGGATACCAACGACATTTGGGATGATGGCGACCGGGTGGGAATAAACATTTCGGCCAGATCGATTCAACTAGAAACACTTTAAACCTATCGAGCTGTGCAACAAAAAGTTTTGTCATTTTTTGGGAGGAGAAGGAACTGGACGATACCGTATGTGCTTTTTCTTGCTTTTTTTGTGCTGGTACCGATGGCGCTAATTGTCTATTATGCCTTCACCAACGCCGAAGGTGCGTTTACTTTCGCCAATATTAAAAAGTTCTGGATACATCCCGAAGCCATGAACACCTTTCTGTATTCGGTAGTAGTGGCAGTGATTACTACCGTTCTGTGTATACTTATCGGTTATCCGGCTGCTTATATCCTGAGCAAAATGGAACCTCGAAAGGCCAAATTACTGGTCATTCTCTTTATACTTCCGATGTGGATCAATTTTCTGATCAGGACTTTGGCAACTGTTGCCTTGTTCGATTTTCTGAAGATTCCGCTTGGCGAAGGCGCGCTCATTTTCGGGATGGTGTACAATTTCCTGCCGTTTATGATTTATCCGATTTACAATATTCTGCAAAAAGCCGATCAGAGTTTGATTGAGGCCGCACAAGATCTTGGCGCCAATCCGCGACAGGTTTTTTTGAAAACCGTTTTCCCACTTTCCATCCCCGGAATTACCAGCGGTGTAATCATGGTTTTTATGCCGGTTATTTCCACTTTCGCTATTGCTGAGTTGCTTACTATCAATAATATCAAACTGTTCGGAACCACACTTCAGGAAAATATTTACAACGGAACCTGGAA
>JBBQMW010000215.1:0-4402 GCA_038329265.1 Bacteroidales bacterium
GATCTTGATGAAAAGGTTTTCAGCTTTTCCTCTACTATACGTCGATCTTCTGGCTGAAATATGCAGTCGTTGAGCGAAACTACTTTCTGGGCATTTAAAGTTTCCAAGCTCAATAAAAACAATAGAAACAGAATTATGGACTTGATTTTCATTTCGGGATTGATTGTTTGTAAGCTATAAAGTTAGAAAAGTTTGTACATTCCGCTTCTAAATGTTCGTGAAATTGATTTTAAAAGTGAATTCTCAGAATGGTTTACTGAATCATCGACTTGTTTTATAACATGTTTTTGTTATTTTATTCTTTACCAAATGTGTCAAAAATCGATGGAAGATGTTAACTTTCAATGGTTAAGATGTGTTTTAAAGTCATCCGTAACCAAGCTCTATTTGAGGGCATCTGCCTGAGGATTTGAAGATCAGCAGGATTCAACAGTCTAAAATTAATATCTTTGTAATCAGTTTTTGGGAGTTCACTATTAAAAAATCAACATGCTTAAATTAAGAAATCTGCTTCTGGCAGGATTGCTGTTTTCAACGCTAATCCTTTCGGCACAGGATGAGAAGAAAGACGAAAAAGGTTATCAATTCACTACCGTTATTGATATTCCATGCACATCGGTTAAAGATCAGAACCGTTCAGGTACTTGTTGGTCGTTTTCTGGAATTGGATTTCTCGAAGCAGAAATGATTCGTTTGGGAAAACCAGCGATTGATCTTTCTGAAATGTTTGTTGTGAATCATTCATATTCTGACAAAGCCGAAAAGTATGTGCGGTTACATGGGAGCCTGAATTTTGGTGCCGGAGGTGCTTTTCATGATGTAACTAATATGATCAGAATGTATGGTATTGTTCCTGAAGAAGTATATAACGGATTGAACTACGGCGAAGAAAAACATGTTCATGGAGAATTCGACCGTGTTCTTCTCGATCAGGTTAAAGCAGTAGTTGAGAATCCGAATAAAAAACTGTCAACAGCGTGGCACGATGCACTGGACGCGTCTATTGAAACTTATCTTGGAAAAATGCCCGAAAAATTCAGTTTTCAGAACAAAGAATATACTCCAAAGACTTTTGCACAGGATATGGTTGGTTTGAATATGGACGATTATGTCGAAATTTCATCGTATACACATCATCCGTTTTATTCAAAATTCATTATCGAAGTGCCTGATAACTGGGCTTGGCAAGAAGTTTACAATGTTCCGGTGAACGAAATGGAAGAAATCATTGACAACTCGATTCTTACAGGGTATACTGTTGCATGGGCTGCCGATGTGAGCGAGAAAGGTTTCGCTACTTCAAAAATTGGAGTTTCGGTTATTCCTGAAGTTGATAAAGCCAATATGAACGATGCCGAAATTGGGAAATGGGAAAAACAGAGCGAAAAAGAACGGAATGAAGAGCTCTATAAATTGGAAAAACCGGGTAAGGAAAAGGTTATTACCCAGGAAATGAGACAAATTGATTTCGACAATTATCAGACTACTGATGATCATGGAATGTTGATTGTTGGAAGTGCAAAAGATCAAAATGGAACATCCTATTATAAAGTAAAGAATTCCTGGGGCGATTACAACGATTATGATGGTTACTTTTATGCGTCAAAACCTTATGTGATGTTTAAAACTACTTCAATCATGATTCATAAGGATGCCATTCCAAAAAACATTCGAAAGAAATTAAACCTATAATAGCTGGGAAACCTCGTCGATTGACGGGGTTTTTATTTTATATTTTCACTCAATAGCTGAGCTTTTGTATATTTGCGCATGAGAAAATTGATTCTTATTCTGTTTTGCATTTTTCCGTTGTTTAGCTTTTCTGAAGAAGACTATACCTGGTGGAATCAAGTACATGGGTGGGAGCCGGGTTTGCCAGGCTGGCGCAATTGGATGCATATTACTCCCGGATACCTTGGCCCCAATGCATTGCCTGTTCCTGAAGTGAAAAATGGAATCATTCCAACGGGTTCAAATCTTGAATTTGGTTTGAGTTCTCATTTTCAAACCGGAGATCCGACTCAGGATATTTTTGTAAAATATTTCCGTGCTTTTGCCGGAAATAAAATTGCTATCGAACTGTATGGAGTTGTCGTTGAACGTTATGCCATGTCGGTTGATATCCGCGATGAACGTGTTGCACGCGATTTCGATGGCAAAGGATTTGCTAATGGTGATTTATATTTCTCAACATTGATTCAGGTGGTTCAAGGCCGAAAATTTCCAGATACTATGGTTCGTTTAACCGGAAGAACTGCCTCGGGAAGCCAGATTGAAGGAGCACGGTATTCTGATAGTCCGGGCTATTTCTTCGATTCTAGTTTTTCGAAGGAATACTTTGGGAATAATGAAAAATTGGGCTATCGGCCTTTTGCTTCCGTTGGATTTTATGGCTGGCAAACAAATGATGAATTAAACCTTCAGAATGACGCTTACATGTATGCCTTTGGTCTTGATTTAAAATGGGATAGGTGGTCGGTAACTAATTCTTTGTCAGGCTATTCAGGATATAAGCACGAACGCGATAAGCCATTGGTTTATACGTTTGACCTGAATCGTTCATTCAAAAAAAATTCAATCAGACTTCAGTATTTGCATGGCTTTCGTGACTGGAATTATGACACGATTAAATTTTCGTACCTCATTACACTGAAAAATTAAGAGACGTACATCATTGATAATCTTCTCAGGTTTATTCCGGAGCCTGTTCTTCCTGTTTGTTCTCTTTTATCCCCAGAGTGTTGCGAATGCCACTGAAAACAGATTTCCATGTATAATTTAAAACCGAACGTTTCTGGTCACGTTGAATCGAAATTTCATCAGGAAGCAGTTCCTTTCCCCTCGGATTTTTTGATCGCAACAACAAACTGTTGGCCAGGAAACTTGCAAATTTGACTTCTTTTGTATTCCCTTTCTTCATTTCGAGTACCGAAATACGAAGGTCGTTGTATCCGAATAATAAATTACCTGATGATTTTGACTGGTCGGCTGAAAAGTTAAAGCTAAATTGATCGACCCTGCCTGAACGAATTGAAATTAAGGCCAATGGTTCTAATATGGGATTTAGAATCTGCATGTTAAACGGACTGAGACTGCCGGAAACTGAGAATAAATTTTCAGGATGATTCATTTCGAAATTCATGCTTGTTTTTAGCTCACACGAATCCATGATGGTAGACACGCCATTCATTCGAATATCAGAGTATTTTCCATTCGATGATTTGATATTGGTAAACGGCATTAACCTGGCCTGTATTCCTGAAAATCTAATTATGCCTTCAGAGTCGGTAATGACAGGCTGTTCGGCATAAGTTACCTGTGAATTGACCAGCTTAAATGAATCAAGCTTAAAGGCATATTTCGATGATTTAATTAAGTCCTGAAACATACCTGGTCGACGTCTTTCATCAAATAGTATTCGTTTATCACGGTAAATATTCAATTTTAAACCATTCACTGATACCATTTTTCCGATCAATTCCTCTTTGTCGAACCAACGGCGAATGTCGGGTTGCTCCAGGCAAACCGAATCAATTTTTCCTTCAAAATATTCTGATTGAAATCCAGCCTGCTTTTGGTGCTGTTCTTTGCTGAAATTGGGTGTAATCCGGATGTTTTTTGCTGTAAACCGATTGTTTTCAGAGGAGTAATAAGTTTCGCCAATATCGTATTGGTATAGCTTACTTTGCCGTTTCAAACCAGGAATCCGGAAGGAAAAATCTTCAGCGTGCATAAATTTTTGAGTTGATTTGTTATCAATTCGTAGCCGGAACAAGTCTAATGAAATTGTTTCCTGAAGGGTCTTTTTTCCGTTTTTGAAAAATGAAATATCAGCATCTTTTACTGTGAGCGATTTTGATGCAAAAACATCTGCAAAACTTTCAAAATGCGGGTATAGATTTAATTTAAAGGGATTAAATTTCACTGAATCTTTAGAGTTGTTCTGCAATTGGAACAAAGGTTTTTCGACGAGAATGGACTCAAACAGGAACTGATCGTTTCGGTATACATTCTCCATATCTAAACCATTCATGACCAGACTTGGTATTCGTAATTCAAACTGATTCTGGCTGGAACTCGTAGTTTTAGGCTTTACAACTAATTGTTTGGCCAAAATCTGTCTTTTTTCCGTTGAAAATGTGAGCTCATCAATACCGAATATTTGATTTTTATCCTTCGGCATAAATTTTAATTGTACCATTTGAAAAGTGTACTCACCCTTTAAAAATCCCGGAGTTTGAGTTGCCAAATCATTCTGAATGAATATGTTTTGACCAGACATTTTAAGGTCGGATTGCAAAATTAAATAAGGTTTTACACCAATTTCCGAGAAAACCTTCAGCGAACCTTCGTTTAATTTGAATTGACGAATAGCTATCGATTCAATTTCTTTAGGCAATGG
>JBBQMW010000216.1:0-4394 GCA_038329265.1 Bacteroidales bacterium
ATATTGTGTGAAGCTGGTGTTCGGCAACCAGATTTTTAACCCTCGAATAACTTTCGCCTTTGGGCATTTGCATTTTCATCCATCGCGGAAGCCGTTCCCTTCCTTTCATTTCTGTTGTCATCGGGTACAAATTTCCGCAAATATTGTCATCGGGTACAAATTTCCGCAAAATTACTTTTAAAAACTTAAGGTGGTACTATTAGTTATAAGACAAATTTCCATTTTTTAACCAACTTTTATAATGAAAAGGCTTTCACTATTCCGTCCGGGGAAAGTCAAGTCCTTTGATGAACGATTTCTCGCGGACGGTTTTCATATTCATGATTTCATTTGCTACTAAGGTTAAATGACAGAAAATAAGGTTTTTATGATCTTGATTTTTAAAACCTTATTTTTATCTGGCAACCTTTGTAGAAAAGAATATCCAAGAAAATCTAACCTTATTTTATTGCATTCTTGTGTCATTTCAGATTCTGGTATTTTATGCCCAAATGGAATTTAATAACACGCGCATTCTATCGTGTATTCTAAATCCTTCCACAAATCTCAGAATTACCGGCCACGAAAGCTTTTGATTGTTATTTTTGTAGTTCAAATTTAAAAAGTATTCATGAAGACTTTGGTCTGGATCATATTTCTGTTGGCGCCTATGGTCGTTTGGGGGCAAAATACTGATGTACAGAATATGTCAATTCTGGCCAGTCAGTATTATCAAAATAAGGAGTTCAGCAAAGCTGCCGAACTTTACGAGCAATTGTATTCGAGCACCAAATCTGAAGGATATTTTAATATTTACCTCGATTGTCTGTTGGGCATTCCTGATTTTGAAAAAGCAGAGAAGGAGATCAGGAAAGGGATTCGTGGAAATTCAGCCGATTCGTATTGGTACGTTCAGTGGGGTTTCCTGAAAAAGGCGCAGGGTCAGGTAGCCGAATCAGAAAAAATGTACGAAAAGGCGATTTCATTGCTTTCAAATAATCCGGCTACCTTCCATAATTTATCCAACCAGTTTATTAACCGGCGCGAATTTGCTTTTGCCGAGAAAGTATATGTGAAAGGCAGGGCTGGAAATCCCGGCTTGTTTAATTATGAACTGGGTCGCATTTATTATTACCTGCGAAACTACGATGCGATGCTGAATGAATATCTGGAATGGTCGAAGCAAAATGAAACCAACCTTGAAATTGTAAAAAGCAATCTTCAATCGGTTTTGTCGGTTGACAACGATCAGGAAATAAGCAATCAAATGAAAACCTATATCCTGAAGCGAATTCAGGCAGATCCCGCACAGATTTTATATACCCGCCTGTTGATTTGGTTATTTATTCAGGATAAAAATTTTACAGCAGCCACACGGCAAGCCATTTCGCTTGATAAGAGAACTGGCATGGAAGATGGCAATATTTTCGCGATGGCAAATGTGTCGGCAACCAATAAAAATTACGAAGAGGCGGTAAAAGCCTACGATTATCTGATCAGTAAAGGCAAGCGGGCAGAATATTACAATCTGGCCAGTCAGCAACGGATGCAAATGTATTATAACCGTTTTGTGGAAGCCGGAACTGTGGATTTGACACAAGCCAATGCTTTGAAAGATCAATTTTCACAAGCATTTGCCATTCTGGGTATTTCTCCTGAAACTACCGGACTTCAGGTACAATATGCCCATTTGCTGGCTTTTTACCTCGACAAACCTGCTGAAGCGATTCAGATTTTAACAGAAGGATTGGTTTTAAAAGGAATCAATCAGCAGCAAATATCCATGATGAAGGCTGAATTGTCGGACATTTATGTTTATTCGGGCGACTTGTGGGAAGCGGTGATCACTTATTCGCAGGTAATTGAAAGCAATAAAAGCAATCTGCTTGCCGATGATGTGAAGTTCAAAAAGGCCAAACTCGGTTATTATATGGGGAATTTTGCGTGGGCAAAAGCGCAGCTAGATGCCTTGAAAGCCAGCACCTCGAAACTGATTGCCAACGATGCCATGGAATTGGCACTTTTTATAAGCGAGAACATGGAAGATGATTCGGTCGCGATTCCGCTGCAAATGTTTGCCCGAGCCGACCTGCATTTATTCCGTAACCATTCTTCTGAAGCATTGACAACACTCGATTCCATCAGTAAATTATATGCATTTCATTCGCTTACCGACGATGTGAACTTCAGGAAAGCAGGTGTTTTTCAGAAACAGGGAAAATACGAAGAAGCCGCTGTTTTGCTTGAATCAATCGTAAAAGAAGATAGTTGGGAAATGTTGGCTGATGATGCACTTTTTCAGCTTGCTACTATCTACCAAAATAAACTGAATCGAAAAACGGAGGCAATGGAACTGTACAAAAAAATGCTGACCGACTACCCCGGAAGTGTTTATGTGGTGGAGGCCAGAGTCGAGTTTCGAAAAATGCAGGATTCTGTAAAAACTGAAGGTAAACCGGATTCTGTTAAGACGAAAGAGGAACTCTTTTTTGAAGGGAAAGAACTGAACCCATGAAACAACTATCGAAAGCTTACATTTATGCACTGCTTTCAGTTGTTTTGTGGTCAACCGTAGCAACTGCCTTTAAAATAGGACTGAAAACACTTTCACCACTTTACCTGATTTTGACGGCCTCGGTATTTTCATTGCTTACCTTTTTTGTGGTCATCATTTTTCAAGGCAAATTAAAAGAATTATTTACAGTTTCATGGTCTGGATTGGGGAAATCAGCCATGCTCGGAGCGCTGAATCCATTCGGATATTATCTCATACTATTTCAGGCATATAGTTTGCTTCCGGCGCAGGTTGCACAGCCGCTGAACATGATTTGGCCTATTATGCTGGCACTGCTTTCTGCGCCAATGCTCGGGCAAAAAATTACAGGAAGGAACATTGTAGCAATTCTTATCAGCTTTGTGGGTGTAATTTTCATTTCATCGCAGGGAAGTTTTTCAGGAATGGCAAATACAAACCTCACCGGCGTATTGCTGGCTGTTGGAAGCAGCGTTATCTGGGCACTTTTCTGGATTTTAAGCGTGAAGGACAAACGCGATCAGTTATTCAAACTGTTTTGGAATTTTGCATTCGGCCTGGTTTATTTGTTGATTGCTGCCTTCCTTTTTACCGATTTTCGTTTTCCTGAATTAAAAGCGTTTCCGGCAGCAATTTATATTGGTTTATTTGAGCTCGGAATAACTTATATTTTGTGGATGAAAGCAATGCATTACAGCGAAAACAATGCAAAAACCGGCAACCTGATTTTTTTATCGCCGTTTCTGTCATTGATTTTTATTCATTTCATTTTGGGCGAAACAATTTACATCACCACATTTATCGGCCTTGCATTTATTGTTTCAGGAATTTGGTTTCAGCAGAAGCATTAACTTTGAACTTTTAGCAAACAATTTATGGACAACAAACCAATTAAAATATTAGGGATTGACCCGGGAACAAATGTGATGGGTTACGGATTAATCGAGGTATTAAACAACAAACCCCGCATTCTGCAGGTTGGCGTGATCAAAACCACAGGATCGGATCACTATCAGAAATTGAAAAATATTTTCGATCGCACTGTTTTGCTTCTGAATGAGTTGCAGCCTGATGAACTGGCGATCGAATCCCCCTTTTATGGAAAAGACATTCAGGCAATGCTTAAATTGGGTCGTGCACAGGGAGTGGTGATGGGGTTGGCGCTGAGCCGCAATATTCCCGTTGCAGAATATGCCCCGCTGAAAGTGAAACAATCGATCACCGGCATGGGACGCGCGGCCAAAGAACAGGTTGCTTTTTTTCTGAAAAACATGTTTAGCCTGAACGAACTTCCGAAGGAATTGGATGCAACCGATGCCGTGGCAGTAGCTGTTTGCCACTACCTGCAAATGAAAAACCCGGTGACAAAATCAGGAGTAAAAAGCTGGGGCGATTTTGTGAAGAAGAATCCGGGAAGGGTGAAGTGATAGTGATCAGTGATCAGTCGCAGTAGGCAGTATTCGATATTTGGGTGCAGTTCCTTTTTGAACACTGCGACTGAATACTGCGACTAACCAATGGTTTGTATACACTCCTTTGCAATGGCAGCAGTAATATCAGCCATTTCTTCTTTACTGAATGATAATTTCTTCGAGAAGTGAAGCAAATCGGCTTCTGTTTGCATTGGTACCAAATGAATGTGTGCATGAGGTACTTCGAGCCCTAAAACCATTACGCCCACTTTTTTGCAGGGAATGGCTTTTTGAATTCCAAGCGCTACTTTTTTTGCAAACAGTTGTAGTCCAATATAGGTTTCATCGTCCAGATCGAAGAGGTAATCGACTTCCTTTTTTGGAATAACCAGGGTGTGACCTTTGGCAACGGGGAAAATATCCAGAAAAGCGAAAAAATTTTCATCTTCTGCTACTTTCCATGAAGGTAT
>JBBQMW010000217.1:0-4380 GCA_038329265.1 Bacteroidales bacterium
GAAGCTGGCTTTGATCCAGGCATTTCATTACTTCGGCTGCCTCTCTTTTTAATCCGCATTCGTCCGGATCCCAATTCAGTCGTTTTGTTTCCGCACCTGGTTGGTCAATCTCAAGCCATTGATCTGCTGCACTTGATCTTCGCAGACGAAGCGTACCCCTCTCACAAAAAATATCTGTACCAACGCCCGATGCGGAGACAAATGAAGCAAACACAGACGCCGTTACTCCCAACGGATATTCAAACCTTACGGAAATGCTTTGATCGACACCTGTTTCGGCAAATTCAGCTTTCGCGATGATTTGTTCCGGTTCACCCAAAAAATAGAGTAAATCAAATACAGGATATAACCCGATGTCCAGTAATGCGCCTCCTCCCAGCAATGGATTCATCAGACGGAGTGAGTTGTCATAAGGTGATTTGTTGAATCCAAACCACCCCTGTATGTATTTTACCTTTCCAAGTTCACCTGATTCAATGATCCGCTTTGCCTCTTGGTACGAAGGCTGGTGCGGAACAAAAAATGCCTCCATAAAAAAGACCTTATTTTCGACAGCACAATTAATCATTCGATCAACTTCTGCCTGATTTAACCCGAGTGCCTTCTCGCACAGAACTGACTTCCCATGATTGAGACATAACAGTGCATGTTCCACGTGCTGTGCATGTGGCGAAGCGATATAGATGATGTCCACATCAGGATCAGTGACAAGGTCCTCATAGCTGTTGTAGTAACTATTGACACCAAATTCAGTGGCAAATGCTTTTGATCGTTCTGCATTTCTCGAGGCGACAGCATAAAGCCGCGCATTGTTAAGCTGTTGCAATTCAATTGCGAATTTTCGGGCAATATTTCCCAGGGCTAGAATTCCCCAGTTGTAGACTTTCTTTTCCATGAATTTATTTAATAAGATGAATATTTAATTCTGGCTTCGTGAGAGAGTGAATGCTCCGGTCACGAACATTTTCTGGGACGCACTGAATCACAGAACTAAATTTCCCCAAAGGTAGCTTTTCTTAAAATTTTTTTGACAATTTTACATTCAATTAAGCTTTGAACAATGGATAAATTTCCTTCAAGAACCGAGGCATACGAACTTTTGTGCGAATATAATAAACAGGATAGCCTGATCCGGCACGGGTTAGCTGTTGAAGCGGTAATGCGTCATTTTGCCGAAAAAACGGGTGAAGATGTCGAAAAATGGGGCGTCATTGGTCTTTGTCACGACCTTGATTATGAACAATTTCCCGATCAGCATTGTACAATGACCCGCAAAATACTCGAAGAACAAAATTGGCCTGAGTCATATATCCATGCTATTGTGAGTCACGGATGGGGAATATGCTCGGATGTTGAACCGGTGGAATATTTGGAAAAAATTCTCTTCGCCACCGACGAACTTACAGGATTGATTACTGCCTGTGTTTATGTGAGGCCTTCCAAAAGCATACTTGATCTGACAACAAAATCGGTGATGAAGAAATGGAACACCCGAATGTTTGCCGCCGGGGCCAACCGCGATGTAATTTCCAAAGGAGCCGGTATGGCAGGGATGAAAGTGGAGGAGCTTGTTGAAGAGACAATTTTAGCGATGCAAAAAAGGGCGGAAATAATCGGATTAAAAGGGGAGCTCTGATCGGAGATATTCTGCATTGGTAGGGTCTGCTTAAAACTCAAATTTCATTCAATTGACCTCAGAGAGGTCGCATGTTTATAGAAAAAAATTGGAAATGATGGAATTCGACTCCAGTCGGAGTCGTATTTTCGGTTGTTTATTCTATTTCTATAAACATTGTTAATATCTCAGAAAGCCGATGCTGCTATGATCTGAATCTCTCCAAATTGGCCAACCGCCTGTCTTTTAATAATCACAGCAATACCGGATTCATAAGTCATTAGGGCTACCCAGTCACCCACAGCGGGAAAATCTTCTCGGGGTTTTTGCGGTAAAACGCATGTTGCCCGTTATTTCTGCTTCAAATTCACCCTTGGCCGTGCTGATAATTTACCGATCCTTATGTTCTGCAATAACCCGGCCTGCCTCAAAACTATTGAGGTTATTGTCTGTCTTGAATTTCTCAAGTGTTTTAGTATAGCCGAGGTTTTCCAATTTCACTAACATTTTATAACTATTTTAGTTGATCTTCAAAACCATTACTTAATTTCGGTTAAAGTCCTGACACAAAGTTATTGAAATCCGAATAAAAGATTTGGTAAGCCTTGTGTCAGAGATACGAGGATAACCGTTTATGATGTCCTTGGATGGTTATCGGTAGGAATGAATTTTAATGAGATCATTGAGGATTTTCCTCAATTGACAGCCGAGGATATAAAAGCCTGTTTGGCTTATGCAGCTGATAAAGAGCATAAACTTCTGCATGCATCATAAGGTAATTATTCTTCTATTTAGGATTTAACCTCAGAATGTTTTTTAGAGCGTAATTCTTTTGTATGCCCTTCTAATTTCTTTTTTTGTCCTGTAGATTTATAGTTAGCAATTATCTCACTAATTTCCTTTCTGTCTTTTTCTGTCAATGGTTTTGAATCCACAAAGAAATCAATACCATCTGGTTCTTTAATGTATCCCATATTCTATAAATTAAAATATTTTCGTATTAATATTAAAGCTTCATCCGGGAAAATCACCATTTTGTGTCCACCAACATGAACTGCTCCGAGTGTTTTTTCATAATGCTCAATTAATTTAGTCTTTGAAGCAAATGAGACAAAGCCTTCATAACCTTTGTCCCATGAAATCTTACAAATAAAAGCGAATAAGTTACCTGGAACACCTTGATAAAGCTTATGTTTTCCTAAATTAAATGGGGCACTTTCAATCAGATGTAAATAATAGTGGTCACTATAATCACTGACACTAACTAATCACTGAATAATTTTTGGATTGTCCCTGATTGTCAACTTATATATTTCCCGTTCCGTCAACTTATATTCCTTAGACCAATTAAACAACCAACCTTTTGTTTTTGTTACAGTTTTTAAATCACTTTTCCCGAATAACAAAACTTCGGTAGCAAAACTATCTCCGGAAATTAAATTTTCAATACTGTTTGTCAGTTTATCGATCTCAATGCAAATCTTATATGTTTCAACTGCTTCCACATGCAAATCTACAAAAATATTTACCATTTATCTTAGATATTAGGGTTTTTCAGTTTGGTATTTTTTTGTTTCGTTGAACAACAAACCAGCAACGTTTGAATCGTTCGGATTAAGTATTTTGTCGTTCGGATTAAATCGGGAAGCTTAAATGAAGGCCTGACTCATCATGCCCTGAACAGTCAGGCCTTCACTAGCAAATGGTATCAATTTTATTCCTTAACTTTGATTCGTTGCAGCAATGCAATTCATTTGACAATGATTGTAAAGCTGCCGGCTACGGAGACGCACCGAAACCGGCGGCTTTTTTCTGTTTATTTTGAAGCCCAGGAAATTTGGTAACTGGCATTACGTTTTTTCATCATGTCTACTACCTTAGTCTCCAATTTCTTATCAGAATCATTAATTAATTTTATCCGAATTAATCGTTTTGGATTGTTTGTTACAAGGAGTTCCAACTGTTTACTTAATTCTTCCAGAGAGTTCAATTTATTATCAACATATATTTTATCTTTTATAAGTTCAATTACAAGTGGTGGTGGTGGCGGTGGCGGAATTGATTTTAAATTTACTTGCTTATCTGGTATTCCAATATAAACTTCCATTGGAATCAACTGATCGATTTCGCTCTTTTGTTGGGTATTAAGTTTGCTGTAACTTGACCCAAAAATTTCAGATGAATATTTCTCCCTTATTTCAAGAATCGCATTCCCAACGGAATTTAGGAGCTTTTGATATTCCACCAGTGATGTTGCTAAATCCTTTCTTATCAGAATAAATGAAGTTGCTCCCATTTTGTCTTTTCCATTGATTACAACCTTTTTAAAAGATAATTTAGTCTTTTCGTCGGCTGAATTGTAATCCCGGAATTTCCGAATGTAATTGGGAACATCTTCTACAACAGCCGGGTTATTATCAACCAGCAATCTTGATTGTGCATTCATCAGTACGGATAAAATTTTGATACCGTTAAAAAAATAACCCGCCTTTTCCTTTTTAAATTTAGAAAAATTCATGGTTTTAAAGTCTGATTCACTCCATTTTTTAACAGAATCCAGTGGCAATTTCTGCACTAAAGTTTGTGATTCAATACTTTCGCGAGGCACATTTTCGCCCGTTCTGCCGAAAGCCATCAGCAGCAGGGCAAGCATGGGAAGAAAGGCCGCCGCCTTCCAGCTCCATGCTTTACTGGTTTTTTGTTTGTTCATCATAACAATTCGATTTTTAATTTGACAATGATTAAAACTGTTTGCAAGTGCGAAC
>JBBQMW010000218.1:0-4378 GCA_038329265.1 Bacteroidales bacterium
TTGGTTAAATTCTATATTAATATCGTTTACTTCCGAAGATTCGTTGCCCACGGCTTTCCCCCTTTTGGGGGAACGGGAAGGGGGCTTCTGGGTTTGGGTGGGGCTGCCCTTTTATTCCATATCATACCCAAATCCACCCAGCGAGCGGTCTTTGTCGCGCCAGTCTTTGTTTACTTTCACGAACAGCTGAAGGAACACTTTCTTCTGAAAGAATTCTTCCATATCGAGACGTGCTTCTGTTCCAACCCGTTTGAGTGCGCTTCCCTGATGTCCGATGATAATGCCTTTCTGGCTCTCACGGTTCACATGTATCACGCACATCAGGTTCAATATTTTATTCTCTTCTTTAAATTGTTCGACCTCAACCTCCACCGAATAAGGAACTTCCTGGTCGTAATTCAGCAGAATTTTCTCACGGATAATCTCACTCACAAAAAACCGTTCATTCCGGTCGGTCATTTCATCTTTAGGGAAATATGCCGGTCCTTCAGGAAGCAATTCCAAAATATGGTCGAAAATTTGTGACACGTTAAATTTTTCAGTGGCTGAAATCGCATACACATGGGCAAGTGGTAATTTTTCGCTCCAATAGTTGTACAGCTCCATCACCCGTTCCTGAGTCGATAGGTCAATCTTGTTAATCAACACAATCACTGCAGCTTCCGAACTTTTAATGCGTTCGATATATTCTTCATTCTTACCCGGTAGTTCAATCACATCGGTAACATACAAAATGACATCGGCATCAATCAGCGCGGTATTCACAAACTTCATCATGGTTTCCTGAAGTTTGTAATTGGGTTTCAAAATTCCGGGGGTATCGGAGTACACAATCTGAAAATCCTCACCATTTACGATACCTTTAATTCGGTGCCGTGTAGTTTGCATTTTCGAGGTAATGATCGACAAACGCTCGCCAACCAATACGTTCATGATGGTAGATTTCCCAACATTGGGATTTCCGATGATGTTTACAAATCCGGATTTATGTGCCATTTAATTATTAATGAAGGTTTTAAAAAAATCTGCGCAAAGATAGTCAATTAATCCTTTAAACAGTTAAACCCTAAAAAGTCAGGCCGATGAATTAATACTGACTGGAAAAAATGCAATCAAAAATGGCCAAACAGGATACCAAAGGATACAAAACCCATCAACATTGATTTACTTTATTCCGAAATTCAAGAATTATTTTAAAACACAGATATCATGAAGAATCAATCTTTATTTGCCAACTTTCCGTCAACAAAGGAATTGCTTGACAACTTTAAAAGCAAAGGTCGACAAAAAACGTTGCTGGTAAACGGACATTTTCATACTCCATTCTCCTTCAGCGCTTTTACTGAAATTGAAGAACCCTTCCGGATGGCCGAAGCAGAAGGCGTTCAGGTACTCGGAATCAACGATTTTTATACTACTGAAGGCTATGCCGAATTTGCTGAACTAGCCGCCAAATATAAGATATTTCCGCTGTTCAACATTGAATTTATGTCGTTGCAGAAAGATCTTCAGGAAGCCAATGTTCGGGTGAACGACCCCGCCAATCCGGGACGAACATACATGAGTGGCAAAGGATTGACCAGTCCGCTTGTTTTAGGAGGAGAGTCATTGCGACTATTGGAACAGGTTCAGCATGAAAGCAATGTTCAGACCAAAGAGATGGTCGGGAAACTGAATGCTTTACTGAATGAAATCAATGCCGGGTTCAGTTTTAGCTTCGATGAATTGAAAGCGAAATATGCCAAAAACATGCTGCGCGAAAGGCACATCGCTAAAGCTTTACGTATTGCCATCAACGAAAAACTCGTCACTCCGGAAGAAAAGAAAGCTTTTTACACGCAGGTTTTCTCCGGAAAAGAAGTGAAATCAAAATTAACTGATGCGACTGGTTTGGAAAACGAAATCCGTGGTAATCTCCTGAAAACCGGTGGTCGTGCATTTGTTCCAGAAGATCCGAAAGCTTTTTTGAGTCTGGAACAGGTGAATTCAATTATAATCAGTGCCGGAGGTATTCCATGTTACCCTGTATTGCTCGACGATGCCAAAGGAAATTTTACCGATTACGAAGGCAATTTCGTCAAGCTCTACGAAACCCTTGTCAGTAAAGGCATTTACAGCATTGAGCTGATTCCCGGACGCAATACATTCGCTGTTTTAAAAGACTTTGTGACTTTTTTCCGTTCGAAAAACTTCCTGATCACATTCGGCACCGAACACAATACCCCACAACTCGATCCGATTAAAGTTTCGTGCAGCGGAGGCGTTGATCTGGACGAAGATCTGGAACGAATCGGTTTCGAGGGAGCCTGCATTATTGCAGCCCATCAGTACCTGATTGCCAAAGGCGAACAAGGCTATCTGTATGCCGATGGCAACGCCAAAACAAAAGAATACGATGCGTTTGTCGAATTGGGTCAGGCGGTAATAAATTATTTTATAAAAAAGCCCCTCTAAATCTCCCCAAAGGGGAGATTTTTGGTAATTGAAATTTCATAAATTTATATCAATAAATAAATTAGTAAAAAATGTCAAAAAGTAAATCTTCGCATACCAGTTCTTTCTCCCCCTCCTTGGGAGGAGGTCGGGGGGAGGCTCCTCTTCAACAATTAATCGAAATATCTCAGTTCTACGGAAAACAAAAAGATTACGTCATTGCCGGTGGTGGAAATACGTCGTACAAAGACGAACACCACATTTACATCAAGGCAAGCGGTCACAGTTTGGCAACCATTGGCGAAGATGGTTTTGCCCAACTCGACCGCAAAGGACTGCAATTGATCGCCGGAAAAACCTATTCCGAAGATGTGATGGAACGCGAAAATCAGATCAAAAACGATTTGCTGAATTCACGCATTCATCCTGAAAAAGGACAGCGCCCTTCTGTAGAAACTTCGCTGCACGATTTAATTGACTTCCGCTTTGTAGTTCATACCCACAGCACCAAAGTCAACGGACTGATGTGCAGCGCGAATGCTGAACGACTGACAACCGTTTTGTTTGGCGACACCGTGGTTTATGTGCCGTATGTTGATCCGGGATACATTTTGTACAAGGAAGTGGAAGCTCGCATCAATGCCTACCGCGCCCGCACTGGATCAGAACCGAAAGTGATTTTGCTGCAGAACCACGGAATTTTTGTGGCTGCCGACACCATCGACGAAATACGCGAAATATATACCGAAGTGATCAGTTTGCTCGATGGTGCTATTGGCGAAATTGAACCTGCTGAAACATTACCAATCGATCCGGTAGCCGCCAAAGTTGTTCCGGCCATCCGAATGATGCTTTCCGGAAATGGTTTGAAAACCTTGAAGGTTATTAAAAACTCTTACTATGAACGGTTCCTCTATTCGGAAGCCGAATATCAGAAAATTGCGTTGCCATTTATTCCTGATGGAATCGTGTATTGCAATTCGTCGTTTATTTACGCTGAATATTCGGGTGATGTGGATGCGCTATTAAATGACCTTTCCGCAAAAATTAAAACATATACCGATACACAGCCCAAAACTCCGAAGATCATTTGCATTAAAGGAATCGGTTGTATTCTGGCTAACGACAATGCACAGGCCGTTGCAACCCTTGAAGATGTGATGATGGATACTTGTCTGGTAAGCCTGTATTCTGAGAAGTTTGGTGGACAAAGTCCGATGACTGCGGAACAGGTTCAGTTTATTGATACCTGGGAAGTAGAACAATACCGCAGCGCCATCGCCATGGGATCCACTGCTGGGCGAGTTGACCGCAAAATTGCGATTGTTACCGGAGGCGCTCAGGGTTTTGGCGCCGGAATCGTGGAGAACCTGATGATAAATGGCGCCAATGTGGTGATTGCCGACCTGAACGAAGAACTTGGAGTAAAATTTGCCGAGTCGTTGAATAGTGGCAAAGCGAAAAACAAAGCCTACTTTATAAAAGCTGATGTATCGAATGCCGCTTCGGTTGAGAGTCTGGTATTTCAAACGGTATGTGAGTTTGGTGGACTGGATATTTTTATCAGCAATGCCGGAATTTTAAGAGCCGGAGGATTGGATGAGATGACTCCTGAGACCTTTGAACTGATGACCAAAGTGAACTATTCCGCCTACTTCCTATGTGCCAAATATGCTTCGGCAGTGATGAAACTTCAGAACAAATTTAAACCCGATCATTTTACCGATATCATCCAGATCAATTCCAAATCGGGATTGAAAGGCAGTAACCGCAACTTTGCCTATGCCGGTGGTAAGTTTGGTGGAATCGGCCTCACCCAGTCGTTCGCCATGGAATTGATGCCTGCTAAAATCAAGGTGAATTCGGTTTGCCCGGGTAATTTCTTTGATGGTCCGCTTTGGGCTGATCCTGAAAACGGATTGTTCGTGCAGTACCTGCGTGCAGG
>JBBQMW010000219.1:0-4315 GCA_038329265.1 Bacteroidales bacterium
TATCACAGATTTATTACTAACCCAAATTATTGGCGGACAGTTTCGATTGGACAACAAGTGAATGTTTGTATTTACAAAAGCAAAATTGGCTTTGACTTTATAAAACTTACTAATGAGAATTGAGAGAAGGCCTACCGCTAACAGCACCTACCCAAAAGGCGGGGTTTCGTGCTCCGCAGACACATTTGTGATAGCCGAAAGTTCAGTTCTCCGAATAAAGTTTTGTGGTAAAAATCCCGCCCTTCGGGTAGCTGCAAAACGTTAGGTGCAAGCCAAACGCCGATTTTTGACACATTTTCGCTGACTTGACAATGACTGAAAATAAAAATACAGCTTGGATTAGTGCTTTTGGAAACCCCTCTGCAAGGGGTTATAATTTTTTTTGCCCTCGCGCATTGCGCCTTTTGGGCGCATTAGGAATGGGACAATCAACAGCCCACGCACAAAACAGCACATTTGCAATCCCGATAAAAAATCGGGATGCAAAAGAGCTGTTTTCTTGCCTTTGCCCGCTCGCATTTTTATACATTTGTGGTAATTGATACGATTTTAAAAATGAATTTAGACCAATACATCGACAACCTAAACCAACGGTATAAACTTGGAAACGCAACCGAGCATACTTTCCGTGGAGACTTGCAGACACTTATTGAAAGTTTGGTTCCGACAATCAGGGCAACCAACGAACCAAAACGGCAATCGTGCGGAGCGCCCGACTATATTTTGACCAAGAAAGATATTCCGGTTGGATTCATTGAAGCCAAAGACATTGGCGACAAAGACCTTGAAGGAGCGAAGAAAACAGGGAATAAAGAACAGTTCGACCGTTACAAAGCTTCACTAAACAACCTCATTTTTACCGACTATATCAGTTTTCTGCTTTATCGCGATGGACAATTTGTAACCAAAATTACCATTGGAGAAATTACGGACAAAGGAATAAAACCTATCTCTGAGAATTTTGCCAGTTTCGAAAACCTCATAAAAGACTTTTGCACACACATTGGACAGACCATAAAGAGCAGTAAAAAACTAGCCGAAATGATGGCGGGCAAAGCCCGCCTTCTTTCTGAAGTGATTGAAAAGGCGTTGACAAGCGATGAAGAACATCAGGAAGATAGCACATTGAAAGACCAGATGATGGCTTTTAAGCAAATCCTGATTCACGACATTACGCCCAAAGGATTTGCCGATGTGTATGCGCAAACCATTGCTTACGGAATGTTTGCCGCCCGACTTCACGACCCGACTTTGCCCACATTCAGCCGACAGGAAGCCGCTGAACTCATTCCGAAATCGAATCCTTTTTTGCGAAAACTGTTTGGGTACATTGCCGGTCCCGACATTGACGACCGTATTAAATGGATAGTTGACAGTTTGGTCGAAATATTTTTGGCTTGCAACGTTGAGGAAATCCTTAAAAACTACGGGAAGTCGACAAAAATGGAAGACCCGATTATCCATTTTTACGAAACTTTTTTAAGCGAGTACGACCCTAAATTGCGCAAAGCACGCGGAGTGTGGTACACACCCGCTCCGGTTGTAAACTTCATTGTTCGTGCCGTTGACGATATTTTAAAAACAGAATTCGACTTGCCGCAAGGTTTAGCCGACACCTCAAAAACTAAAATTGCGGTAAACACGCAATCCGCCGATAAACGTTCAACTACAGGATATAAACAAATCGAGCATGAAGTTCACCGAGTGCAAATACTCGACCCGGCAACAGGTACAGGAACTTTTTTGGCCGAAGTGATCAAACATGTTCACCGTAAATTTGAAAAGCAACAAGGCATTTGGAGCAATTATGTGGAAACACACCTTTTGCCTCGCCTCAATGGTTTTGAGTTGTTGATGGCAAGTTATGCCATGGCACATTTAAAACTCGATTTGTTATTAACCGAAACAGGCTACAAACCCACCAAAGACCAACGTTTTCGGGTTTATTTGACCAACAGCCTTGAAGAACACCACCCCGACACCGGAACACTCTTTGCCAATTGGTTAAGCTCCGAAGCTAACGAAGCCAACCACATCAAACGCGACACTCCTGTAATGGTGGTAATGGGAAACCCGCCATATAGTGGAATATCATCAAATAATGGCGAGTGGATAAGCAAGCTAATTGAAGATTATAAATATGTTGATGGTGTTCACTTTAATGAACGTAAACATTGGCTCAATGACGACTATGTAAAGTTTTTACGTTACGGACAACATTTTATTGAGAAAAACGGTAGTGGCGTTTTAGCATTTATCAATCCTCACGGTTTTTTGGATAATCCAACGTTTCGTGGAATGCGATGGAATTTGCTTAAAACCTACGATAAAATTTATACTATAGATTTACACGGAAACAGTAAGAAAAAAGAAACTGCCGCTGACGGAAGTGCGGATGTAAATGTATTTGACATTATGCAAGGTGTATCAATAAACATCTTTATAAAAACAGGAAAGAAAAAGCCTAAAGAATTAGGCAAAGTATTTCATTTTGATTTATATGGGAAAAGAGAAATGAAATATGATTTTCTTTATGAAAATTCGTTGAATTCGATTGATTTTAAAGAATTAAACCCAGAAAAGCCATTTTTATTTTTTGTGCCAAAAAACAATAAAGGTTCCAAGGAATATGAAGATGGTTTTAGAGTCGATGAATTATTTTCAATTAATGTTACTGGTATTGTAACAGCTAGAGATGGTTTTGTAATTGATTTAGATAAATCCATTCTTATAAAAAGGATGGTAGAGTTTTCAGATATTAATCATACTGATGATGTAGTAAGGAGAAAGTTTTTTGGAAATAAGAAAGATGGAAAATATTTTGCGGGTGATTCAAGAGGTTGGAAAATGGTTGAAGCAAGAAAAACGATTAAGAATTTCAATCACAACGAAATTATTCAGAAAATCGCCTATAGATTATTTGACGACAGATATATTTATTACCACAATTCTATGGTAGACTGGGGTAGAGAAAAATTTATGTACCACTTTATCAAGAAAGAAAATTTAGGTATTGATTTATGTCGTCAATTAGTAACGGACGATTATTCACATATTTTTATTACCAATAAAATTGTTGACGATTCTTTTGTTTCAAATAAATCAAGGGAAAGAGGGTATGTTTTTCCCCTCTATCTTTATCCCGAACCTTCTGCCCAACAAACGATAGAGCCATCCGCCGCCAGAACGCCCAATTTAAACATGGAAATCGTAAAGCAAATAGCTGAGAAATTGGGATTCGGTTTTGTTCCGGAGAAAGAACCAGAAGGCAATGTTTGTTTCATGAACAGCCCCGAAGTTCGCGACGATTTTAAAACCACTTTTGCGCCCATCGACCTGCTCGATTACATCTATGCCGTTTTGCATTCGCCCGGTTACCGCGAGAAATACAAGGAATTTCTGAAAATTGATTTCCCCAGAGTGCCATACCCAAAAGATGCATACACGTTTTGGCAGTTGGTGAAATTGGGTGGAGAAATCCGCCAGATACATTTATTGGAAAGCCCAACAGTTGAAAATTACATCACACAATATCCGATTGACGGTAACAACGTGGTTGATAAGCCACGTTTTACTCCCTCACCTTCGGGGAGGGCTGGGGTGGGGTCAGTTTACATTAACGAAACACAATATTTTGCAGATGTACCAGATTCAGCGTGGAATTTCTACATAGGTGGTTATCAGCCCGCCCAAAAGTGGCTCAAAGATCGCAAAGGCAGAAAGTTAGAATTTGACGATATTTTGCATTATCAGAAAATTATTGTGGCATTATCGGAAACAGACCGATTGATGAAAGAAATTGATGAGATTGAAATTGAATAATATGAACAGGAAAATGGGATATATAGTAATAGTAATCGGTCTGGCAATCGTTTTATGGGGAATATTGATTGTAACGAAACAGAAAGAGGTAAAATCTCCGGCAAAAGTACTTTCCCAGCCTGAACCCAAATTAGAGGACCAGCCAGAAAATGAAAACATTAAACAGGATAATTTCGACGAAAATAAGGCCAAAGGTGATGCTTTTGAACGATTCGTTGTAAAGAATTTCGACCCCAAATATTTCACTTTGCAAGAGTGGCGCAGCGATAAATATGTTGATGGTATTTATCCGGTTTCCAACCACTTCCCTGATCTGGAAGTAATTTTCGATTTTAAGTCAAAAGGCGTTCGGCAACTATTTGCAATTGAATGCAAATGGAGGAAAGGTTATTTTAAAAATAGCATAGAATGGGCGCACGATTACCAGATCAAAAATTACAGAGAATATGCCGATACGATTAAAATACCTGTTTTTGTGGTAATTGGCGTTGCC
>JBBQMW010000220.1:0-4250 GCA_038329265.1 Bacteroidales bacterium
CGAACTGCGATTTTTTCCTTCAAAACGTCAACAATGAAAAGAGCTGCAGGAAGGCGTGTCAAGTCGGCAATACTTCCCAGCATTTTTTCGAGTTTAGCGCGTTGACGGCTAATCTGAAGTTTTTCACGTTTCGAAAGTACATCCCATGCGCTTTCTTTCGTCATTTTGTCGATGGAAATCATCTTCTTAACAGCTTTCCTAATAGTTGGAAAGTTGGTAAGCATACCACCTGGCCAACGTTCAGTAACGTATGGCATATTTACGCCACCAACCAAATCAGCTACAATTTCTTTAGCTTGTTTTTTTGTGGCAACGAATAAAATTTTACGGCCTGATTTTGCAATTTGTTTAACTGCTTCGGCAGCGTCGTCAATTTTAACAACGGTTTTTTGAAGATCAATGATATGGATTCCGTTTTTCTCCATGAAGATGTATGGAGCCATGTTTGGATTCCATTTTCTTCTCAAGTGTCCGAAATGAACACCTGCATCCAATAATTCCTGAAAATTTGTTCTTGGCATCTTTTTACTTTTTTTTTGTTAAAAAAAATAATCTCCTGAAAAGCAACTGCTGAGTAGTCCCAATCCAAAAGGAAGGGAGTCTGGGCAGTTTAGATCCAAAGCAGAATATTTTTGTACTGAAAATTCTAACGTTTTGAGAACTGGAATCTCTTGCGTGCTTTTGGCTGACCTGGTTTTTTACGTTCAACCTCGCGTGGATCTCTGGTCACAAATCCGGCAGCTTTTAATGCTGCTCTTGATTCAGGATTGATTTCCATCAAGGCACGTGTAATTCCAAGACGTAATGCTTCAGCCTGGCCAGTGATACCACCACCGTCAAGATTAACATTGATGTCATACTGACCAGCAACACCTAACAGATTTAACGGTTGCAAAACAACATACTGCAGAATTCCTGTTGGAAAATAATCACTCAGATCTCTCTTATTGATTGTTATTTTTCCCTGGCCATCGCTTACATAAACTCTGGCAACCGCAGATTTTCTACGACCTAACGCGTTTACTACTTCCATTAGTTATTATTTAATTGTATTTAAATCAATTAATTTTGGATTCTGGGCAACCTGTTTGTGTTCTGAACCCACATAAACTTTCAGGTTTCCATAGATTTTACTACCCAAAATAGTTTTAGGCAACATCCCTTTCACTGCTTTTTCAATCAGTCTTTCAGGATATTTAGCTAACAATTCGGCTGGAGTTTGCACCCGCTGGCCGCCCGGATAACCCGAATAGCTCAAATAAATTTTGTCATTCAGTTTATTTCCTGTCAGACGCACTTTTTCTGCATTGATGACCACTACATTATCACCGCAATCAACGTGAGGTGTGTAGCTCGGTTTGTTTTTTCCTCTCAGAATTTTGGCAACTTTACTGGCCAAACGTCCTAAAACAACATCGGTGGCATCAACAAGAACCCACTCTTTTGTTACCGTAGCTTTATTAGCCGAAACGGTTTTGTAACTTAGTGTATCCACTTGTTTATTTTTAATTATTAAACACTAATTCGCAACGAATTAAATTTCAATCGCTTAGAGCTTCGGAACTTATCAACCCGGAATTGTTAATAAGATCTGCACACTCAACATTTTCAGTTATTTACAACAACTGACTATACGGGCAATAATCGGGACTGCAAAAGTATTTCTTTTTTTTTTATTTGCAAGAATTTATTTGCACGATGTGGAAAATAAAACCAAAGCTTTATCTGGATCAATTTCAGGAAAGACTGAGTCGTTATTTCCGGCTTTTGGAATTGATGGTGTAGTTCCGGTATTCGAAAAGCCGAACGCCCATGTATTTCTCGATGTAGAAGAGTATTTTGTACTTCAATTTCATCTTGATTCTGGCCGTATCAATGTTGATTTGCCAGTTTTTTGCTTCAATCCGCTTCAGCATAACTTTCGGATGTGAACCTTCAAATTTTGCCAGTGCATCGAAATTTTGCTCATAATCAAATTCAAAAACTTCACTCTCACGGGTTTCTCCGGAATAATAGTTCTTCACCACATTGCATTTCTGTTGCATGATTGCCGGAGGACGAACCCAACCGTAGTGATAAATTGTAGCCTCAACAGGAGCAACAGCCAATTTCCTTCCCTGTTTCCTGAAGCCCTGAGCATCGCGATACGATTGGATAGTTTTGTCGTTCCTGATTATCCGGATTTCGTTTCGGTACCATTTGCGCGAATTGCCCACATAGTCGAAGCTTCCGTAGAAATGGCAATAGTTGAAAAGCAATCCTTCAACAGCGCGGTGTTTGTGCCATTTAACTAGTGAGTCCTGTATTTTTGGATAGTCTTTTTCGTGAAGTACCTCATCGGCCTGAATATACAGGCACCAATCGAATTCGGGTCCGATAGCCTGAAATGCCTTGTCGGTTTCGAGTGCATAAACGCGTCCTCCGGATTTTTGCGATTCGTCCCAAACCGAATCGATGATCTGGATTTTATTGCTGCCTATTCGTTCAATAATTTCCCGGGTTCCATCGTTGCAATCACCTAATACTACAATAAACTTGTCGCAAAGCGGCAAAGCCGACCTGATCGATTCAAGCACCGGAAAATCTAATTTGACTGCATTTTTAACAAAGGTGAAACCGCAAACTTTTATTGAATCCATCATGGACCGAAATTAAAATAAAAAGCGGGAAACATGCAATTATTTCTTTTGCCGTTTCGTTTTGCTTTGTAGTTTTGACCCAAACTGAGTCTGATGTCGATTTTGAATCCAATTCGCAAAATAAGCCATTTCCAAATCTATTTTGGACTGCTTGTGGCTATGGCCGTGAGTTTGCCCATGTCAAAAGCCGGAATGAGCATTTTTACTGGTCTTCTGATGGCACATTGGCTGATTGAAGGTCAGTTTCAGGCAAAACTCCAACTCCTGAAAGAACAGAAATCGGTTCTCTTAATTATCTCTGTATTCTTTGTGTACCTCCTTGGTTTGTTGTGGACAAACAGTCTGAAATGGGGGATTCATGATCTGAAGATTCAGCTTCCGCTCTTGCTTTTGCCTTTGGTTATTGGCACTTCCGAAAGATTGAACGATACTCAGGTCAAAAAAATCATCTACTTTTTCTCAGCAGCGGTGGTGCTTTCTTCTTTTTGCAGCATCTGGGTTTTACTCGGGCTTTCGTCCAAAACAATTCACGATCCGCGAGAGATGTCTCTTTTTATTTCGCACATCCGGTTTGCGTTGCTTATTAACATCAGCATCTTTTCGTTGGGATGGTACCTTCTGAATTCGCAGAAAAACAGTCTGACTGAGCGTGCAATTTTAATTCTGACGATCATCTGGCTGAGTATTTTTCTGATTATCCTGAAGTCGGCAACAGGCTGGGTGGTTTTCTTTATTTTATTGGTGGTGGTATGCGTTCTGGGAATACTGAAACTCAAAAATCGGTGGAGTCGCTTCGCAATATTGGGAGCATTGCTTTCAATATTTGTTTTTCCAATGGCTTACATCGGATATGTTGTCGGACAATTTTATGCAATTGAGCCCTTGCCCAAAAATTTCAAGGAGCTGAAAACCAGCCGTGGAAATTTCTATGAATTCGATCTGAATAACCTTCAGCTCGAAAATGGGAATTATACCTTTTTCTTTTACAATGAAGAAGAACTGCGTGAAGCCTGGAGCAAACGCAGTCGGATTAACTACGACAGTGATGTCGACAAAGGATTTGATAAATATGTACTTAAACGATATCTCACCTCGAAAGGCTTCCGGAAAGATGCTGAAGGCGTTGAAAAGCTGAGTCCTTCCGATATCCGGAACATCGAAAATGGCATGACCAATTACCGTTTTGTAAATCCATTCTCGTTTTACAACCGCATTTATCAGGTGATCTGGGAAATGGATTTTTACCGGAAAGGTGGAAATCCTTCCGGACATTCGGTCACTCAGCGACTCGAGTATTATAAAATGGCGTGGTCGATCATTAACGATAACTTTTGGTTTGGAACTGGCACGGGGGGTTATTATCAGGCTTATCAGGAAAAATACGATCAAAACAAATTCTTCAATACATCCGATTACCGGCAACGGTCGCACAACATGTTTCTGAGCTATTGGATTGATTACGGAATTATCGGGCTGATATTCATTTGTTTTGCACTTTTTTCTCCAATCGTTCTGGAACGTAAAACAAAAAGTTTCCTGATGTTGGTTTTCGTTCTGGTGGTTTTAATCTCTTTTATGAATGAAGACACCTTAAATAACCACGATGCTGTT
>JBBQMW010000221.1:0-4140 GCA_038329265.1 Bacteroidales bacterium
TGCTGGGATGGCCTTTATTTGTGGTGCTTTATCTTACCAATGATTACCAAACCGAATATGAAAGCTTTGCACAACTATCAGAAAAGCTGAATGTCCATGTTAGTTCAATTGTTGCTGTGGGAGAGGATCATCTTTCATTTGTATCAAATGATAAACTAATTGCGCAAATCAAAAAAGATTTTCCTGATTCCAAAGTCGGCGTAGGTGTCAACGCCTACTTTGCTGAATTGAATAGGACACGACCAATAGATCAGGACTTTATCAGCTTCACAATCTGTCCGCAGGTTCATGCTTTCGACAATAGTTCATTGGTTGAAAATCTTGCCGGACAGGCTGAAGTGATCAAATCTGCGAAGAATTTATATCCGGGTAAACCGCTCTTCGTTTCTCCTATTACTTTGAAACAGCGAATGAATGTGGTTGCAACTTCTGATGAAGCGGAATCGGAAAAGATAACAGATGGTTTACCTCCGTCGGTCGATATTCGACAATCATCGGATTTTGCAGCATCATGGACTCTGGGAAGCATAAAGTATTTAACTCAGGCAGGTGCCAGTTTGATAACATATTATGAAACAGTCGGATGGAAAGGTTTTATGCAAGGCGAATTTGCCCCGACATGTTCCAAATTCATTAGTGAAAAAGCAAAATGTATCTTCCCGATTTACCATGTACTGAAAGACTTCAGTGGCACAGAGAAAGTCGTTCACTCCGATTCGTCACATCCTCTTATTTTCGATGGGATGGTAATTCAAGGCAAAGAAGACTTGAAAATATTTCTTTTCAATTTTTCTGAAAAAGATATTGAGGTCAGTATCGAAAAGGACTCCCCATTGGATTCGAAACCAATTGATAATGGTGCAGAAGAATATGGCAAAAAGATTACTCATTTATATTATACTGTTCGGCAAAATCAATAATTTCAGGTAATTTGGCCATACTTCCATCGATGTTGGTTAATTCGCAATGAATGGCAGAGTCGCCAAACCCTGCAAGTCTGACAAGGTCGATACTTGCTTCAGTATGACCACGACGGTCGAAAATCCCATTTGTACTTGCTTTTCATGGGAAAATATGACCCGGATGTGCTAAATCATCTGCTTTTGCAGTATCCCAAATAGCTGTCTGAATGGTCTGAATCCGGTCAGCTGCCGAAACACCAGTTGTTACACCTTGCTTTGCTTCAATCGAAATGGTAAATGCTGTATGGTTTTTACTGGTGTTGGCGGTAACCATTGGATGTAATTCGAGTTCCGCACATTATTCGGGGGTGAGACATAAACAAACGATTCCGCTGCATTCACGAATCATTAAAGCCATATCGGCAACTGTCATTGTTCTTGCAGGATAAATCAGTTCACCTTCGTTTTCGCGATTTCCATCATCAATCAACAATATTCCCTTTCCTGAATTTAAATCACAGATCGCCCGATTGATGAGTTCTTCGAAGTTTGAACCAAAGATTTGAATAGAATGCATTTTGCCCTTTTAGGTGTTTTTGAAATAGGATACTTCAGGGCAATGCCAATAAGAACAGATAACACTACCTGCCATTTTTCTTCTTTCATCCTCACTTTTACTGTCGGTTTTGGAATTGCATCAAATCAATCCGGTTAAGGAGTCGCAAACTATCATCGCCGGCAGGGAATCACGCCCTGCCCTGATGAAAATTCGGTCGCAAAAAAATAAAAATCTTCATTTTAAATCAGAACAATAAAATCGTTCATTCAAAATACACGATATGCTGGAAAACACAGATATAATTTATTAAATATTGTATTTTGTATACAATTTAATCTATTTTTGAAATCCGATTTCAATCATGTATGCAAATCAGAAGAAATGTTTGGGATCAATTTTGAATTTTAATTTCAAATACTGATTAAATCACCTTTCAAACAACAATGTAGAAATAAAATGCCATGGAAATTCAACATCAGGATTTAAGTTACGAAATATACAAACGGTTAAAAACTATGATTTTAGCCAACGAGTTTGAAGCCGGGGCAAAGCTAAAACAGGAACATATTGCTGCCATGTTTGGAGTTAGTAGAATGCCTTTACATCGTGCATTCCAAATGCTGGAAAATGAAATGCTTATTGAAAGTATTCCACGCCGGGGATATTTTGTAACCAAAGTTAATACCAGTCAACTTATTGATGCATTTGAATGCCGTGAAGCCTTGGAGGGCATTGCTGCACGTCGGGCCGCAAAAAACATTACCAAAGATCAGTTGGAATACCTGAAATCGTTATTTGAAAAATTTGTTGGATCCAAAGAAATCAATCCTGCTGAATATATCGAATCCGATCAGGAATTTCACAATATGATCATGAAAATAAGTGGTAATCAAATCCTTAACCGATTAGAACTGCTTGGAAATAATACCATCCGAACCTATCGCGGAGGATTATTGCGTACCCCGCAGGAGACACTTCCTGAACATTTGAGCATTTTGGCTGCCCTCGAAAAAGGGGATGGAGAATTGGCCGAAAAACTTATCCGTGAACACGATCGAAAATCAACCGATACCTTAAGAGACAAACATAAAAAATAAAAATGAAGAAAACTCTGATCCCAATTCGCTTTGCGCTCGTTTTCAGCACTTTTTTGCTAACCGTTTTATTATATGTCGATCGCGCCTGTATATCAGCAGCAAAAGGTGATATTAGTGCAGACCTTGGATTCAGCATGACTGAATTTGGCTGGATTATGGCCATTTTCACCCTTGGATATGCCTTGTTTCAGACCCCAGCCGGGAAACTGGCCGACACCCGGGGCGCCCGGGGTGTAATTGCTGGAATTGTAGGAGTCTGGAGTTTATTAACTGCTGTTACCGGAATGGCCTGGAATTACACATCCATGCTGATCATCCGGTTTCTGTTCGGTGCTGGTGAAGCTGGCGCCTTCCCTGCCCTCTCGAAAGTCGTTTACAACTGGTTCCCAATCAGCGAACGAGGCACCATTCAGGGGATCAACTTTTCGGGTTCGCGCATCGGTGCAGCTTTTGCCATGCCTCTGGTGGCTTGGCTCATCAAGGAAATCGGATGGCGACACACTTTTCTGTTTTTTGGTTTGTTTGGAATACTCTATGGTGTCCTTTGGTATCTGTTATTTCGTGACAAACCTGAAAATGCAAAATTTATCGGAACAGATGAAGTCAAATATATTCAGGAAACCAGACAAAAATCTTCAGTTGGGGTAAAACAGGTGATTCCGTTCAGCACAATCATCAAATCAGCGACCATGTGGAAAACCATGGTGCAATACATTTGTAGCAATTTCACTTTTTATTTTTCACTCACCTGGATGTATCCATACATTCAGGAGCGCTTTCACCTGGGTCTGGTAGAAGCCGGATTTTACACTTCAATCCCACTAATTGGTGGTGCTGTTGGCAATTGGCTGGCCGGAATTCTGGTAGATGCCATTTATCGCAAAGGGAATTGGAAACTTTCGCGAAGCTTACCTGCAATTATAGGCTTTTCCCTTTCCGCGATTGGAATGATCATGGTCACACAAGTCACTTCTCCATTATTTTCAGTAGCCTTTATGACTTTAGCTGTATTTGGTGCCGATATGACTTTGAGTCCCTCCTGGGCTTTTTGTATCGATATTGGCAAAGAGAATGCCGGAGTAGTCTCCGGAACAATGAACATGGCCGGGAACCTGGGCGCCTTTGTTACCATCATTGCATTTCCTTACCTTTTTAAATGGACCGGACATTACGAACCATTTTTCTTTATCTGTGCCGGATTAAGTTTGGTGGCCATTTTCATGTGGACAACCATGAATCCTGAAAAATCAATTACGAACGAATCTTAATGTTTCTGAAATGAAAAAATCAATCCTTATCGCATCGTTATTCATTTTTTGTATGCTGTTTTTACCTGAATTTTCACTGGCTACTGCAAAGCAAAAAGGGAAAACAAAAGTCAGTATTAAAGGAGAAAAATTTCTGATTAACGGAAAACCAACCTATAAAGGAAGAAGTTGGCAAGGGCATTCCATCGAAGGTTTATTGATGAACTCCAGAATGGTACAGGGAATTTTTGACGATTTGAACCCTGAAACAATAGACCGCTGGAAATATCCTGACACACAAAAATGGAATGCAGACCGGAATACTGATGAATTCA
>JBBQMW010000222.1:0-4084 GCA_038329265.1 Bacteroidales bacterium
GGAACGGTTGGTGCGCATTCCTTTGGCAAACATGTTGGGGCGATAATTCAGTTCTTCCATTACCTTTTCAATCTTTTCACGGGTTTCGGGTTTTACGTACCCCGAGTTGCTAACCACCCGCGAAACGGTTGACTTTGAAACATTTGCCAGTCGTGCTATGTCGTTAATGTTTGCCATCAATTAACAATTCTCGAAATGGGAACGTTCCCATAGTGCAATATTAATAAAAAATGAAATCATTCTTAACGCTTTAGTAATTTAGACTGATTCAAAATTGAATCTGAAAAACCCAATTCTATTTCAAAGTTTCTGTTATATTCCATAAACAAAACATATACGGTTAGTTGTTTATAACATAAAGGAATATTAATCTAAAACAAATTCAAATATGTTTAATCTTACGCCTGAACAAATAGCCGCCTATCAGCTTGATGGCTTTGTAATTGTAAAAGGGTTTTTTAGCCCAACCGAAGCTGATAAGCTTTATCAAACTGCGACTCATGACCAGAACGTTACTCAAAATGCGTTGGATTTGAACGACCAGAGTGGAAAAAAGACAAAACTTTCATTGTGGTTTACACCCGGCAATGATGTTTTCGGGTATATGACCCGAAGCGAAAAAATGATTAATTCTGTAGCGGCATTATTGGATAATGGTTCACCGGTTTGTCACTATCATTCAAAATTAATGCAGAAGCAACCAAAAGTAGGTGGAGCATGGGAGTGGCACCAAGATTATGGCTATTGGTATAAAAACCAATTTATGTTTCCTGATCAGCTTATCAGTGTAATGGTTGCATTGACGAAAGCAAATAAAGAAAATGGCTGTCTTCAGGTTATAAAAGGTTCGCACAAGATGGGCAGGGTAAACCATGGTTTTGCGGGAGAGCAGGTGGGCGCTGATATGGTAATGGTTGACAATGCATTAAAAACCATGGAATTGGTATATGTTGAACTTGAACCTGGAGATACACTGTTTTTTCACAGCAACTTATTACACCGATCTGAGGCAAACCTGGCAGATTATCCGCGATGGTCAATTATTTCGTGCTATTCAGCTCAGTCGAATCTGGCCTACAACGAAACTACCAATTCCTGGAATACTCCGGTTGAAATAGTTCCAGATGAAGCTTTGCTTCAATGGGAAGCCAAATCGCTGGAAGGCGCTGATTTTCTAAAGAAAGAGAATGACCCGGCATTAAAACCTACCGACTGGGATAAAAAATAGAGTAAGCGTTTAGTTTGTCAATTGTGCAGTAAATTCCTTTCCACCAAAACTTTATTTATGGAAATAAAATTCTTTTGTCCTCATTGGGGGTCGAAACACATTCATTTTGAAGAATTTCTGACAGAAGTAAAAAACTCCGGTTATGATGGGGTTGAGATGAGTGTACCACTCGAAAACAGTGAACGAGAAGAAATAGTAAAAAAAATCAAAAAATATGGGTTGCTCCATATTGCTCAACATTGGGAAACGGTCACAACTGATTTTCAGGAACACAAAAAGGAATACATGGAAAGGTTGTTGAACCTGGCTTCGACTAATCCATTATTTATCAATACTCAAACTGGAAAGGATTTTTATACGTTTGAGCAGAATGTGGAACTGATCGGTATTGCTGCTGAAATTTCAGTACAAACAGGGATAAAGATAATTCATGAGACCCATCGAAGTAAATTTAGCTATGCAGCCCATGTTACTAAAGAATTTATGACTCGCTTGCCTGATTTGCGGCTCGGCTTCGATCTTTCGCATTGGTGTGCAGTGGCCGAAACATTTCTCCACGACCAGTCGGAAGCCGTCGATCTGGCCATAAGTCGTGCCGATCATATTCATGCCAGGGTTGGCTTTCCGGAAGGTCCTCAAATTCCTGATCCCCGCGCACCTGAATGGAAAGAAGCGGTGGATATTCATTTGGGATGGTGGAAACACGTTGTAGAACGGAACAGGGCTGAAGGTAAAAATATTTTTACCATTACTCCCGAATTTGGACCTTATCCCTACATGACGGTTTTGCCACATACCAAGCAACCCATTGCCAATCAATGGGAGTTGAATGTTTATATGATGAATATGTTGAGATCGTTGTTTGCCCAAAAGTAAATCAAGATCAGTTTATTACGTTATGAATCGAGACATGAAAGAACCGGTTACCACTATAAGAGATTACAGTCTGGTAGGCATTGAGACACAGAAAGCCATTGAAATGGGGCTGGCTGATGCTCAGTGGTATCAAAGTCCCATTCCCCGGGAAAAAATGCGCGAGTTACTTGAGCGCAAAAATGGTCCGGCCATTCGTGACACCCTTCTTTGGTTTAGCTTGCTTTTTGGTTCAGGATATTTGGTTTTTCTCTGGTGGGGTAGCTGGATCGCTGTTTTGCCATACATCGTTTACAGTGTTTTGTATGCGTCAACTTCCGATTCAAGGTGGCACGAGTCGAGCCACGGTACCGCCTTTAAAACCGATTGGATGAATAATGCCTTATACGAAATAGCTTCGTTTATGGTATTCAGGCAGTCAACGGTTTGGCGCTGGAGCCATACCCGGCATCACAGTGATACCATTATTCGCGGGCGTGACCCGGAAATTGCAGTTCCTCGACCCCCTAAAATCAGGAACATCCTGCTTGGATTTATCGGCCTTCGCAGCTCTATCTGCGAAATGAAAAAGGTATGGATGCATGCTACAGGTAAAATCGATCCTGAAGTGGCTACATACTTGCCAAAACATGAATATGCCAAAGTAATTTTCAAAGCAAGAATTTATAGTACCATTTATGCCTTTATGATCGGGTTGTCTGTTTATTATGGAAGCATTCTGCCGCTGATGTTTATTGGCTTGCCTACTTTTCTGGGCGGCTGGCTGATGCCCATTTACGGACTGACCCAACATGCCGGACTTCAGGAAAACGTACTCGACCACCGGTTGAATTGCCGTACAGTTTACATGAACCGGCTCCACCGCTTTCTTTATTGGAACATGAATTATCATGTTGAACACCACATGTTCCCGTTGGTTCCATACCATGCCCTTCCTAAATTGCACGAGTTGGTCAAAGACGATTGTCCGACTCCTTATAAAAGCATTGCCGATGCTTTTCGTGAAATCATTCCTGCCATTTTAAAACAGACGAAAGATCCATCCTATTCAGTGGAACGTAAACTTCCTGACCGACAACCCGAATCGACAAAATTATCAAAAAAGGTGTCCGCTGAAAGTCCTGTATCGGGAAAAGATTGGAAAATTGCGGTTTGTACGATTCACGAATTGGCCAAAGGCGATGTTGTTCGTTTCGATTTTCAGCAAAAAACATACGCTGTTTACCGCACATTGAACAATTTGTTTTATGCTACCGAAGGACAGTGCTCCCATGGAAATGCCCATCTTTCCGAAGGTGTGGTGATTGGCGACATGATTGAGTGCGCGAAGCATAACGGACGCTTCAGTTTGTCGGATGGCTCGCCTAAGCGCATTCCCGTCTGTGTGGCCATAAAAACATACAAGGTTGAATTAGATGGCGATACGATTCTATTGGACTTGTCGGGCGAAAATAACATTCAGCAAACAGAGGAAAAGTTTAAAAAAACATTTAGAGTGGTGAGCAACCGGAATGTGGCGACTTTTATAAAAGAACTTGAACTTGAACCGGAGGATAACGAGCAGTTTTCATTCCAGCCGGGGCAGTATGTCCAATTCGTAATTCCACCTCACAAGACCAGCTTTACTGAATTTCAGATTGAGGAGCCGCATCTGCACGAATGGGAGAAAATGCGGTTATTTGAGCATTGGGCCGAGAATACCATTTACGCCAAAAGGAATTATTCGATGGCGACCAATCCGGCAACCGACAAAAAACTCAAGTTTAATATCCGTATATCCATAGCTCCTGAAGGAAAAACCACAAGCGCCGGAATTGGATCTTCCTATGTTTTTGGGCTAAAACCGGGCGACTTGGTACAACTTCTAGGTCCTTTAGGCGATTTTCAGGTGAAAAAGTCGAACCGTGAGATGGTTTATTTGGGCGGTGGGGCAGGAATGGCTCCTTTACGCTCACATTTGTCTGATTTGTTCGAGACCAAAAA
>JBBQMW010000223.1:0-4072 GCA_038329265.1 Bacteroidales bacterium
TTACAAAATTATCGTTCTTGCCAAGCAGGTTCCGGATACGCGGAATGTTGGCAAAGATGCCATGAAAGCCGATGGAACCGTTAATCGGGCTGCCCTTCCGGCTATTTTTAATCCGGAAGATTTAAATGCCTTGGAGCAAGCCCTCAGGATTAAAGATCAGTTTCCGGGAACAACCATTACCATTTTAACCATGGGACCTGGCCGTGCTGCCGAAATTATCCGCGAAGGAATGTTCCGTGGTGCCGATGATGGCATTCTGCTTACCGACCGTGCATTTGCCGGTTCCGATACCTTGGCAACATCTTACGCATTAGCGCAGACTCTGAAAAAAATCGGTGCTGTCGATCTGATTATTGCTGGTCGTCAGGCTATCGATGGTGATACAGCTCAGGTTGGCCCACAGGTTGCCGAAAAATTGGGTATTCCGCAAATTACATATGTTGAGGAAGTTCAGTCGATTGTTAAAGGAATGGTTACCGTGAAACGTCGTTTAGAACGTGGGGTAGAAGTGGTAAAATGTCCGCTTCCTCTTGTAATTACCGTGAACAGTTCGGCTCCCGATTGTCGGGCACGCAATGCCAAATTGATCATGAAATACAAACATGCCCGCACTATCTCCGAAATGGTTGAAGCCAACGACGACTATTTGCATCTGTATAACGATCGCCCATACCTTAATATAAAGGAGTGGACTGTTCAGGATATTGTTGTCGATCACAAGGAACTTGGATTAAACGGTTCGCCAACCAAGGTAAAAAAGGTTGAAAACGTAGTTCTTCAGTCGAAAGGAGCCAAAGTAATTACTTCTTCCGACGATGACATGGATCAGCTGATGCGTGAGTTAATTGAGAATCATACCATAGGTTAATTGATAAAACATCCTACAACATGAATAGTGTTTTTGTATATTGCGAAATAGAAGATGGTCAGGTTGCCGAGGTGAGCATGGAATTGCTGACCAAAGGCCGAACCCTGGCAACCGAACTGAAATGTAAACTCGAAGCAATTGCCATCGGATATAAACTCGATGGAATTGAAAAAGATATCTTCCCTTATGGTGTTGATGTTTTGCATATCGCCGACGACAAACGTCTGGCACCTTATACTACATTGCCACATAACTCGATTGTGGTTAAACTTTTTCAGGAAGAACAACCACAAATTGCCCTGATGGGAGCAAGTTCAGTGGGTCGTGATTTAGGTCCGCGTGTTTCGTCTGCATTGCATAGCGGATTAACTGCCGATTGTACCTCATTGGTAATTGGCGACCATGAAGACAAAAAACTGGACAAAGTATATACCGATTTGTTGTATCAGATTCGTCCTGCGTTCGGTGGAAACATTATTGCCACCATTATTAATCCTGATTGTCGTCCACAGATGGCAACGGTACGCGAAGGGGTGATGAAAAAAGCCATTCTCGATCCGAAATACAAAGGAACGATTAACAAACTTGATGTGTCCAAATATACCGATCCTACCGATTTTGTGGTTGAAATGATCGAACGTCACATGGAAAAGAGCAAAGTCAATATCAAAGGAGCAGGAATTATTGTTGCCGGAGGTTATGGTGTTGGCTCGAAAGAGAATTTCGACCTTCTTTTTGAATTGGCCGAAGTATTGGGAGGCGAAGTTGGAGCATCACGTGCTGCCGTCGATTCAGGGTATGTCAGCCACGATCGTCAGATTGGCCAAACAGGAACAACTGTTCGCCCGAAACTCTATATCGCCTGTGGAATTTCAGGACAAATACAGCACCGTGCCGGAATGGAAGAATCTGCTCAGATTATTGCCATCAATACCGATCCTGAAGCTCCGATCAATTCGATAGCCGATTATGTGATCACTGGAAATGTTGCTGAGATTCTGCCTAAAATGATTAAATTTTACAAAGCAAATACGAAATAAAATGGCTAATTATTATACTGACAATAAAGACCTGAAATTCCATTTGACCCATCCGTTGATGGAGAAAATTGTTCGGCTGAAAGAACGGAATTTCGAAGAAAAGAAGAAATTCGATTTTGCACCCATGGATTACGAAGATGCACAGGACAGTTTCAACAAGGTGCTCGAAGTTGTGGGTGAGATCTGTGGCGAAATTGTTGCTCCCAATGCCGAGAGTATCGACGCTGAAGGTCCGAGTGTTGTAGATGGACATGTGATTTATGCCCGCGGAACTGAAGTGAATATTGATGCACTCCGGAAAGCTGGTTTAATGGGAATGTCGCTTCCGCGCAAATACGATGGACTGAACTTCCCGATTGTGCCTTATATTATGGCTGCGGATATTGTTTCGCGCGCCGATGCAGGGTTTGTGAACATCTGGGGGCTTCAGGATTGTGCTGAAACCATCAATGAATTTGCTACGGAAGAGCAAAAAGAAAAATATCTGACCCGCGTTTGTGCCGGAGAAACTATGGCTATGGATCTGACTGAACCCGATGCAGGTTCCGATCTTCAGGCTGTGCAGTTAAAAGCTACCTGGGACGAAAAGAAAAATACATGGCTTTTGAACGGCGTAAAACGTTTTATCACCAATGGTGATGGCGACATTGCACTGGTTTTGGCACGTTCCGAGGCAGGAACAAAAGATGGCCGCGGATTGTCGATGTTCATTTACGATAAACGCAGTGGTGGTGTAACCGTTCGCCGCATCGAGCACAAAATGGGTATCATTGGTTCTCCAACCTGTGAATTGGTATTTAAAGATGCTCCTGGCGAAATTGTAGGCGACCGCAAACTGGGGCTTATTAAATATGTAATGGCTTTGATGAATGGTGCCCGTTTGGGTATTCATGCACAATCGGTAGGAGTTTCTGAAGCGGCTTATCGTGAAGCTTTGTCGTATGCCAAAGAACGTATGCAGTTCGGAAAAGCGATCATCCGGTTCCCTGCCGTTTACGAAATGATCACGACTATGAAGGCAAAACTGGACGCCTCGCGTACCTTATTGTATGAGACCGCCCGTTTTGTCGACATGTATAAAACGTATATGCATATTTCCGATGAACGTGCACTCGACAAGGATGAAAAGAATGAAATGAAGAAATTTCAGAAGCTGGCCGATATTTTCACCCCGCTGGGTAAAGGTTTAGCGAGCGAATTCTGTAATCAACTCGCGTACGATGCAGTTCAGATTCACGGAGGATCTGGTTTCATGAAAGATTATCCAGTTGAACGCATCTATCGCGATGCCCGAATTACTTCAATTTATGAAGGTACAACACAATTACAGGTCGTTGCAGCCATTCGTGGCGTAACTACCGGCGGATATCTGGCTCAGATTCGTGAATATGAGGCACAGAAAATTACTCCTGAACTCGAATTCATGCGTCGCACGCTGATTATTCTTACCGATGATTACGAGCAAGCAGTAGCCAAGGTAGTCGACTGTAACGACAATGAGTTTATCGATTTCCATGCCCGTCGTTTGGTTGAAATGGCCGGATTCATCATTATGAGCTATTTGCTTGTAGTTGATAGCAACCGTGATGCCTCATTCACCAAATCAGCCAAAGTATTCATTAAACTGGCCAAATCGCTGGTGAAAGGACATGCTGAATTTATTCGCAGTTCGGTAGTAGAAGACCTTGCTTCTTATAAAATTGAAATGGAATAAGACCGTTCAAGCAAAATACAACACAAAAAAAGCAGATCATTCGGTCTGCTTTTTTTGTGTTGTAAATCATTTTTGCGTTCTCCCTTTTTTCATGAACCGATTTCAGGCAGTATTTGTGGGCTAATTGGAGCAATATAACAGACCAGTATGTGATGAATATTGAAATGAATAGGTGTAAACTATAGGGCATTTGCATTAATTTAACATTGGATATTTCCTGTAACATTTTGATTTTCAGAAATGAATATTGAATGATTGAAATTATTTTCAAAAAGAGTTGAATTGGATTTGGAAAGGAGGAAAGTGTCCCTATCTTTGCAGCCGCTAAACAGAAAAGCATTGATGTTTATTAAGTGAAGCGAGAGTTCAAAGAATGTATTGTGGAGGTAGAACGGGGGATAAAAAAAGTTTAAAAAACTTTTGATATTTCTTGGAAAATTGAAAAGAGTG
>JBBQMW010000224.1:0-4061 GCA_038329265.1 Bacteroidales bacterium
ATCGCTGTAACCTGCCATTCGAACCATCAGGTCTTTGTAATCCGAAGGACAAGCCTGTGCAGCAAGTAAAGTAGCTGTATCAACAATATTGAATTGAATATGATGGCCTCCAAGTTTAAAATAGCTTCGTACCAGATGACCAAGTTTTTTAATGTCTTCTTCCTTTTTTAGCATGCTCGGTAAAAACCGCTGATTCAATAATGTTCCGCCTGATTTTACCTGATCAAATTTCGACAACGATTTGATTACTGCTGATGGCCCGTGAGTATCGGCCCCATGAGATGGCGAAGTTCCGTCGGAAATAGATTTCCCGGCCAACCTGCCGTTTGGTGTCGCTCCCATCACTTTTCCAAAATAAACGTGACAGGTTGTTGAAAGCATATTCAGATGATATTTACCACCCGGTTTAATGTTTGGTTTTCCATCAATTGCTTCAACCAAATCATCATAAACTTTAACCGCAATGGAATCAGCATATTCATCATCATTTCCGAAGAAAGGAGTTCGATTCATTATAGATTGACGTAAAACCTCCTCCCCATCGAAATTCTTTGAAACTGCACTTAAAACGCGTTGCATACTGAAAGTCTGATCTTCGAAGACATGCTTTTTCAGTGCCGCCAAACTGTCGGTTACTGTTCCTAAACCACAGCATTGAATATAACTGGTATTGTATCGGGGACCTCCAGCGTAGTAATCTTTGCCACGGCTCACACAATCTTCGGTAACAATGGAAAGAAATGGCGCCGGTGCATATTTGGCAAACATACGATCGATGTAATTGCTCACGCGCATTTTCAGATCGACCACATAATTAAGTTGTTTCATGAAAGCATCGTAAAGTTCATCGTAACTTTTAAATAAAATTGGATCGCCTGTTTTTAAACCAACCTGAATTCCGGTCACCGGATTGATTCCGTTGTTCAGTGTGACTTCCAGAATTTTTGGAACGTTGAGATAACCAGTTAGCAGATAGGCTTCTTTGCCAAATGCTCCTACTTCGATACAGCCGCTGCATCCACCTTCAAATGCATCCACCATTGATTTTCCCTGGCGCAGCAATTCCTGAACATAGACATCGGGATTAAAAATGGATGGATAGCCATGTCCCTGCCGGATCACTTTGGTTGCTGCATGTAAAAATTTATCCGGCGTTTTAGAGCTGATATGAACCGAACAACCAGGTTGAAGAATGTGCAGTTCTTCCACAATTTCGAGCATCAGATATGAAACTTCACTTGTGCCGTCTCGTCCATCACTATTTATTCCACCAATATTAATGTTTGTGAAGTCGTTGTAAGTTCCACTTTCACGTGCTGTAATTCCAACTTTGGGTGGTGCAGGATGGTTGTTTACCTTGATCCAAAAACACGACAGCAACTCTTTGGCTTCATCGCGGGTGAGTGTACCCTCAGATAAATCCTTTTCGTAAAACGGAGCCAGGTGCTGGTCAAAATGGCCGGGATTCATGGCATCCCACCCATTAAGTTCAGTAATGGTTCCGAGGTGAACAAACCAATACATCTGGATAGCTTCCCAAAAATTTCGTGGGGCATGTGCAGGAACCCAACGACAAACTTCTGCAATTTTCATAAGCTCAGATTTGCGAATCGGATTCGTTTCATTATCCGACATTTCTTCCGCCAAACGAGCATGTCGTTCAGCAAAAAGAATAACAGCGTCACACGAAATTTCCATTGCCTTCCACTCATCAGCCTTATCAGTCGCCTCGGGATCATTGAGATAATCCAGTGACGCCATATGTTTAGCAATTTCACGTTTGTAATCCAACATGCCCGTCTGATAAATTTTACCATCAAGCGCAGTGTGACCGGGAGCGCGCTGTTCCATAAATTCGGTAAACATACCAGCTTCATAAGCCAGACGCCATTCCTCCGGAACATGGCTGAAAATACGTTCGCGCTGTGTTTTGCCTTCCCAGTAGGGAATCACATCACTGGCATAGGTATCAATATCTTCCGGACTGATGGTGTACCGTTGCAATTCCCGGGTGTTTAGTACATTCAAATCTTCAACGCTGTGACAGGTCAATTCAGGGAAAGTCGGTACACATTTTGGCTTTGGACCACGCTCACCTACAATGAGTTCATCTTCACCAATGTAAATGGTCTTCTTTTGACAATGATCCAGAAAATTCGAGGCCCGTAAAACAGGAACCGACATCTTCCCAAAGTTTTCCTTGTAAAAAGCGGTTTCATGCAATGCGCGTTCTATGGTTAAAGATGGTTCGGCTTCAACACTAAGTTTACGAAGTTTTTGAATGCGCTCATTCATTCCCGGACCGACAACATTGTCTCTTGATTGATAAAAATTCCCTTCTGAAGAGGCAGCTCTTTCAGGATTTTCGGCATGTATAGTTATTTTTTCGAACATGATTCAAATTTTAATTTTGCTTATAGACCAAATTACGATACGCTGAAAAGAATTTCAGAATCGAAAAAAAGAAAAATAGATTGGGAATCTTCTAGTTGTAGAACATCAGGCAATTGAATAATCGCCGGTAGGTTTTTGTCAGGGTCGATCTGGAAGCTATGAATTCCATGAAGTTGACTGTTTTTCAGTTAAGGCAAAAGTAAGAATTATTAAATTGAAACAGACATCTAATATTTGTTTTTCAAAAAGATTACAAAAATCGGAGAAAGAAATTAATAATTAACACACCAGATTTAAAAGATAATAATATCTTTAGATATGAACTTAATGCATCGATTTTCGTAAGCATAAGAATTGCATTCATTTGGAAAACGAAATTAAATAAATTCTCAAATTCAAATTGATATGTAATGTTGTCTATCATAATTACTTAAGATGATTAAATCTGGTGATTAATGATTTGATGATAGTGTTTAGGCATTGGCAGAATCATTCGATTCTGCCTTGCTTAAAACACAGTTTTCGATAAATTCTAAATCATATTTTTCCCAAGATCTTTCAAATCAAACTTTATTTTCGGATCTCCGAGATCTATAACTTAATCCCCAAAAAACGGACTTTTCAATTGATTTTTTTCAGAATTAGATCCAACAACTCGCCACATTTATAAATCGGTTAAAATATAACAGTTAACTGAAAATCTATACTTTGAATGTTTTAGAAACAAGTATTAGAAATATTCCGGTATTCTGTCCGTGAAGGATAAATTAATTTTTAATTTAGAGCTTGAAATTGAGCACCTTTCGTGAATTTCTAACTGTTACCGAAACTTCTTATAGCCATTCATTCGATTTAGGTTCAATTTTGAGATATCCTGTTCATCTTTTTTTGTGAAATGAGCGGTAGTTTGTAGGTGAATTGAAAAACGGAGCACAATGACATTTGAAACAGAAAAGGAAATAGAGAAATTTGGAGCGGAGCTTTCTCTTGATTTGTCTGTGTTTGATCAGTTATTTCTAAAAAAAGTTATCCATAATCGAATGAACGTTCGGGAATGTTCTGGCAGCGCATATTACCTGGAATACATCAACAAATTTCCCGATGAGTTGGAAATATTTAAAGATCAGCTAAGTAATTCGCACAGCGAATTTTTTCGAAATCCGTTTACCTTTTCACTTTTAGAAAATGTAATTTTCCCCGATCTCATAAGGAGTCTTGCTAACAATAAGTCCCGTGAAATCCGAATTTGGTCAGCCGGTTGTGCTGCCGGACAAGAACCATACAGCCTTGCTATCTTGCTTGATCATCTAAAAAACTCGCAATCTGGAACATTTAATTCGCGAATTTTTGCCACGGATCATCTATCGGAACAGCTGACATTGGCAAATAAAGGCGTTTACGAATTTAATAGTGTCAGAAATATCCGGTTGGAACTGATTAAAAAATATTTCAGTAAGCAAGGTGATTCGTTCGTTTTGAATAAACAGATTAAAGATCAGGTGGATTTTTCGGAGTTCGACTTACATAGCACCGACACAAAAGTTCCTCCATCAAGTATTTACGGCGATTTTGATTTGGTTATTTGCTCTAATGTACTATTTTATTATTGTGATACTGTACAAAAAGAAATTTTGGCTAAATTTCAGAAATCACTAAAACCTGGAGGA
>JBBQMW010000225.1:0-3975 GCA_038329265.1 Bacteroidales bacterium
TTTACCAAATTTTTCAGGCGTGAAACGGGAATTACACCGCTTCAATACCGGACAGAAGCATTAAAATAGCAAGTAAAATTACCATTTTAAAATCGTTTATAACTTACTGGTATCTAATGTTTATTTGTGGATGGTTGGTCGCTGTAAATTATAAATCAATGAAAAACACCTAAAATAATTAGTTTTTGACTCTTCTTTTAAAAGAATATTCTATTGCTTTGTATTCTCGGAAACGAAATTTTTACTACTATAAAAACATAGAAAATGGCAAATTATTTTAATTCAATTCCCCTGCGTGTTCAGCTTGAACAATTGGGAAAATGTGACTTTATGGACCAGTCAGAATTTGCTGACGGCGTAACCAAATTACTTGGTAAAAAGATAGTTGTTTTAGGCTGCGGTGCTCAGGGCTTGGCTCAGGGTCTCAACATGCGCGATAGTGGTCTGGATATTTCGTATGCTTTACGCGAAGTTGAAATTACCGAAAAACACATTTCGTATGTTAATGCTACGGAAAACAAGTTTAAAGTAGGAACTTTCGCTGAGTTGATTCCGACTGCCGACCTGGTTTTGAACTTAACTCCGGATAAATACCATACTCCGGTTGTAAATGCAGCCATGCCTTTAATGAAAAAAGGCGCTTGTCTTTCCTATTCACACGGGTTCAACATTGTTGAAGAAGGTATCCAGATTCGTAAGGATTTGACGGTGATTATGGTTGCTCCAAAATCACCTGCATCTGAAGTTCGTGCAGAATATTTACGTGGATTTGGAGTTCCAACTTTGATTGCTGTTCACCGCGAAAACGACCCAAATGGCGATGGTCTTGAAATTGCCAAAGCATACTGTGCCGGAACTGGTGGTCACAAAGCAGGTGTTCTTCACTCTTCGTTTGTTGCTGAGGTAAAATCGGATTTAATGGGTGAGCAAACCATTCTATGCGGAGTTCTGCAGTCGGCTTCAATCCTGATGTTCAATAAGATGATTGAAAAAGGAATTGATGCTGGTTATGCTTCTAAATTCATTCAGTATGGATGGGAAGTGACTACCGAAGCTTTGAAATTGGGTGGTATAACCAACATGATGGATCGTTTGTCGAATCCTGCCAAGATTGAAGCATTCAAACTGGCTGGCGAATTGAAAGTGATTATGCGCCCATTGTTCGAAAAACACATGGACAACATCATGTCGGGTGTATTTTCTTCAACCATGATGGAAGACTGGAAAGCTGGCGACAAAAACCTGTTGGCCTGGAGAGCTGAAACCGGCGAAACCGCTTTCGAAAAAACTCCGGCAGGCGAGGTAAAAATTAGCGAGCAGGAATATTTTGATAATGGTACGTTGATGGTTGCTTTTGTGAAAGCCGGTGTTGAGTTGGCTTTCGAAGTAATGACCGAAACCGGTATCAAAGCCGAATCAGCTTACTACGAATCACTCCACGAAACTCCGCTGATTGCCAATACCATCGCCCGTAAAAAACTGTTCGAAATGAACCGGATAATTTCGGATACCGCCGAGTACGGCTGTTATTTGTTCGATCATGCCTGCAAACCATTATTGGCCGATTTCATGAAGAAGATCGAAACCAAAGTAATTGGCAAGAATTTCAATGTAGGAATTGATAACCATGTGGATAACATCGAACTGGTTAAAATCAACGAGCAAATTCGTTACCACGAAGTTGAACTGATTGGCGAAGAACTTCGCGAAGCCATGGAAGCCATGGAAGCGATTATCTAAGGATTAGAAAATCAAATTGATACAAGAGCCTCGTTGAAAAACGGGGCTTTTTTATTGATATGCTGAATGAAGAAATATTCAACTTCAAACAATCTCAGGAAAAGGGATTTTCATTTATGTTCTAAAAGCTTCGCGGAAGCTCTTATATCCTTTTTGAAATAGCCAGACCGAGACCATTTCCTCCGTAGTTTCGGCTGATAGCCGAAGCAATCTGCTACGAATCACTCCACGAAACTCCGCTGATTGCCAATACCATTGCACGCAAAAAACAGTTCGAAATGAATCGGGTAATTTCGGATACCGCTGAGTATGGCTGTTATTTGTTCGATCATGCCTGCAAACCATTATTGGCCGATTTCATGAAGAAGATCGAACCCAAAGTAATAGGCAAGAAAAAGTTTTCGTTTATGTTTTGATTACTAGATTTTCCGTAATGCTACCAACAATTCTTCGATTTCACGCGTTGCTTCTTTTTGGCTGCACGAGAAATTATTCAGCATAATGGCAAACGAAAGTTGTCGCCCGGAAACGCTGGTCAAATAACCTGCATAGCAGCGCACACGGGTCATTGAGCCACTTTTTGCCCGCAAACATTCATCGGGGAAACTCACATCAGTAAACACCGTCAGGGTGCCATTGCCAACCGCTGCCAGCGATTGATAAAAGTCGGTTGAATATGCGCTTTCGGTTTTCATATAACTCAGGATTGAAACCATTTGACTGGCAGTAATGGCATTGAAGCGCGACAAACCACTGCCATCGTTCATGAAAAATCCGGTCATATCCAATCCTTTATCTTTCCAAAATTGCACCACGAATTTGCATCCATCTTTGGTTGTGCCCAATCCGGTTTTCTGAAATGCGAGATGTTTTAGCAAATGTTCGGCGAATAGGTTCAAACTTTCGTGGTTGGTTATTCGGATGATCTCTGGCAAAGTTGGAGATTGAATGACAGATAGTTGAACATCAGATGTATTCGCCACTTTTTCGTATTTTGTTTCTCCTGAAAGCGATATGCCATTTGCCTTTAGGTTTTTACTGAATTCGGTGGCCAAAAGAACTGACGGATCAGGAACTGAAGCTTTAACGACGAAATCAGACTGATTTTTTGGAATGGTACCCCGAATAATTCTGCGATTTTCCATCGGACTGCCAAAAACGTATGCCTGATCGCTGTTTAAATCCGACGAGAAAACCTCATTAGTCAAGTCAAGATTCGGAATTTCAGGATTGATACCAATTACCCGGGTTGGCTTCCCGGCAACATTTTCTGATTTCAGGTGAATCTCGTACAAATTGTCGAATACGCTGATTCCTGAAGCACCAGCGCCAAAATAATTGCCGATATCTTCCCAAATCCAGGTTTCCGGAATCGATTGCGATTCATAAATCGATGCATCCAAAATCAGGTTTCCCTGAATTACCTTGATGTTTTTGCTCAGCAAAGCTTTTATCCATTTCGCCTGAAAGTTCATATTCTCCGGAAAATAGTTGGAACCCAATGTAGGATCGCCTCCACCAATGATTTGCAGATTACCAAAAAGAGTGTCATTTCTGACATTTCCGGAGTAGGAAAGGATGGTGTTGAATCGAAACTCAGTGCCAAAAACTTCGAGTGCGGTTGCCGTGGTTACCACTTTCAGGATGGAGGCCGGAACCAAACTGAGCTGAGGTTCTGATTGAAGAAGCGATTCTCCGGATTGACTGTCGGAAACGGCAATGCTCACACTGGCAGTGGCCAGTGCCAGTGTATTTTGCCAACCGGCGATTTTTTGCTGTATTGAATTGATCGGATTTTGAGCGAAACCAAATACTGCCACTAGTACAAAAATACCGGTAAAACAAATTCTCCGAAGAAGATTCAGGCTTTTCATTGTTTCTATTTTTTGATGGAAAGATAAGCAGTTTGAGCGAATTTACTGACACGAGATTGTGTGGTAAAAACTCTTTTCAGAAGGCGAAAATTAACATTCTATCCATTTATTTGTTGTTTAAATTTAGGTTATGAGTTAATGATTATTAATCATTTGCATGATCATTTTATTATCTTTGTGCTGCTTTGTTGAAAAGCGCTTATCAAGTTGAAAATTAGAGAGTTTATAAATAATATTTAAGTTTAATTCTAAACCAGAACACAATGTTTATTGATAAAGTAGTAGGTCGGGAAATTTTGGATTCACGTGGTAATCCAACCGTTGAAGTTGAGGTAACCCTCGAGTGTGGTGCAATGGGTCG
>JBBQMW010000226.1:0-3919 GCA_038329265.1 Bacteroidales bacterium
GGAACATTATTTCCCCGGAATCATCTCCGAATTAATCAGTGTAATTCGTTTTTTCAAATTCGTGTAATTCGTTTTAAAAATAGTCCGGGTCTGTCTTTTTTGCTGTTGCGGCTGCAGTGATGAAATATTTATCACAATACGTGAGTAACATTTCAATAAAGCCGGCATGATAACCACTGTAAAGCGAAGCGGTAATTCCGTCATTTTTGGTGCCAAGGATTCCGAATTTCAGTTCCCCGAAACCCACCTCAGGACGAAGCCAGGCACGGTTTATCCATTTTTCGGGTGTATAACTGAAATCACCTGCTGCGTCATACGACCACAGTTCAGCCTCTCTTTGGTCAATTAACCTCTTTATTTCATTCAATAATCCCTCAGGATTTTCTGTTGTTACAATTATTGCCATGGGTTACAATATTTAGTTTAAAATTATTAAGTTCATTTTTTGCTGACTCCCTGATTACCACCTCTGTCTCCTGTCTTTAGGGTACAAAATTTTGCGTTGTTACTTCTTTTTTATTCTACCATTCAATGCTTCATAATTTACTCACACTCTTTGCTCCATGCCCTTAGCCTAAACGATACTCAGATCATAACCCAATATAGTCATGATGATAATTACGAGCCCAACAACAATCCTGTAATATCCAAAAGCTTTAAACCCGTACTTAGTCAGGAAGGAAATGAAAAATTTAATAGCTGCCATCGCCACTAAAAAAGCTACTACATTCCCAATCAGTAATGCCACTAAATTGTCAGATAACATGGATGCGCCGTTGGGATCCAATATTAATTTCAGCAATTTATAACCTCCTGCCGCCGCCATTGTAGGCACCGCCAAGAAAAATGAAAATTCAGCAGCATTTTTCCTGGTGAGTTTTGTTGTCATACCACCTACAATCGTTGCCATTGAGCGCGAAACTCCCGGGATCATGGCAATACACTGGAAAAAGCCAATTTTCAATGCACGTTTCCAGTCCATTGTCTGGTCTTCATCGGGATGATTAAACCATTTATCGACAAACAACATAAATATACCACCCAATACAAGCATAACGGCCACAACCATTACATCTTCGAGTAAACTGTCAATCTTCTCGCTCAATAAAAAGCCAATAACCAAAGCAGGTAAAACGGCGATCAGCAATTTCCAGTAAAAATCCCATGTCTGGAAAAATCGTTTCCAATAAAGAACGATCACCGATAAAATAGCGCCAAACTGAATGTTAACCGTAAAGACTTTGACGAACTCAGTACTTTCCATTGCCAGTATTTTTTGAGCAATAATCATATGCCCGGTCGATGAAACCGGCAAAAATTCGGTCAGTCCCTCAACAATAGAAATTATAATATTCTGGAATAAAGTCATTTTGGATAAATATTATTAACACAGTTTTCTCAATTTTGCGAAGTTGCAAACTTAATAACCTTTTTGCGTTTAAAAAGCATTTGAGGCCTGATTTGCTGATTGAATTTGTCTTTTCATATTTTCCGGCAATTTATTCATGGTTTTTCAATTTTTTTAGTTCAATATCGAAATCGCTTTCATGCAACTGATCCCGCACAACGATGAATTTTTCAAATTCGTTTTCAGCAATCGACCTGGCAATTTCGGCTGTAACTTTTCCTGCATTGTTAAGGATGTCATTTTCAGTGAAAACTGTTTAGTGATCTCGCTATCTTTTGCATAATCCGCGCTGCATTGTGAATAGATATCGGTAATTTTTTGGTAGAATCGCCGTTCGCTGGAGCGAATATCCCGGATTCGGGCCAATTGCTCAATTCTGCAATCTTCATAATTACATCCAAGTTGTAATAAATCATATTATATATTTTGCCATCAGAAGCAGTTGTTCGGAAATTCCGAACTGAGTTCGAAACCCGTTTAATTGGTTGGAATATCTGTTTTGCTGACAAAGCGATGCGTTGTCCAATAATCCTAATTTAAGATCAACGTCATAAAAATATCAGATTACACAAAATTCCTGTTGTTTTTGAAAGCTTCATATTTTTTTAATTGCCTTTCTGATACAGAAGGTGGATATTTATTAATGGCCTCTTCAAAATGTTTCATTGAGATATTTGCCCTTTCTTTTAATGCGTTACGCGAAGCCTCATTAACCAAAAAGCTTATATCACTTGATACATAGTTTTTAGTCAATTCTGCAATTTGATTCAAATTTATTTCCTTATCAAAACTCTTTTTGAAATTTCTTGCCATCAAGAAACATTGCCGTTGCGGCGATAATTGCATCTGGCACTCATAAATCATCTTTTGGATGTTTGTTTTCTCCAAAAAGGTCGAGAGCATCAGTTGCGTCTGCATCTTTGCTGTCGATATATTCACCATCGTACCAATTGGAATTTACATTAGGTTTTATTTTTTCATCTCTTAAATTCTGTAAAATATTCTCCGCAATTTTTCGGTTAAGTTCCTCTTTTCCCAAATCCTATTTTGAATCAACACCTGTCCAAGGCACCAGTTTCGATGGATAAAAATCAATTTTAAGCGCTTTGAATCGTTCGCCATGAGCGGCAAGTCTGGTTTTATAATCTTCCCATTTTCTCATGTCTGGTGCAGTCCAGCCAATCTCAGCATAGCCGGGCATACGCGGAAAAACCATGTATTCAATCTCCGACATATTGGTCACGGTTTCGGACCATAATGGCGCCTCAATACCAAGTATATTTTCCTTACCAATGCCTGGTACAAGTGTGGCCGAATCCCAGTTGTAGCCTTTATCTACTTCAACATAACCCGCCCAGTGCAAACCAAGTTTCGTGGTTGCATCGTATTGATTATCGAGGTAGGCATAACTGGCTGGCGACATAATCACCTTCGCTCCCTGTTTTACCCCTTTAAGCGCATTATCGGCTTTGGCCCAATATTGCACAAATGAATTGGGTTTCAAGGTTGAGAGGGCTATTTCGTCCCATCCAATCACTTGTTTACCCAGTGCACCGACAATTTCCTGTACCCTGTTCACAAAAGGGATATAATCCCCGATATTAGTAACATGCGATTCATCCCCGCCAATGTGCATATAAGGTCCGGGGGTTAATGCGGCCAGTTCACTGAAAACATCTGTAATAAACTGATAAGTAATCTCTTTATTTGTACATAAAGTACTAAATCCAACCTTTGTCCCCGTATATAGTTCGGTCGCTTTGCCGTTACAATTTAATTCAGGATAGGAGGCCAGCGCGGCATTTGTATGTCCCGGCAGATCGATTTCGGGGATAATAGTTACATATCTTTCCGCTGCATATTTCACGATATCGGCATATTGCTCCTGTGTGTAAAAACCACCTTTACCGCCGCCAACCTGGGTGCTGCCACCAATGGAAGTAAGTTTGGGCCATTTTTTAATCTCAATACGCCATCCCTGATCATCGGCAAGATGAAGATGTAAAAAATTTATTTTGTAGGCAACAATCAGATCGATGGTTCGCTTCACATCTTCGACCTTAAAAAAGTGACGTGCCACATCAAGCATCATTGCCCGGTAGGGATACTCCGGATAGTCGCGGATGGTTCCTGCAGGGATCTCCCATGGTCCCTGCTGTACGGATTTCATTTCAATGCCTGCCGGAAGCAGTTGCCTTAAAGTTTGAATTCCATTAAACAGGCCTGCCGGCTTGTTTGCAATAAGATTTATTATTTCATTGGTAATGGTGAGCTGATAGCCTTCTTCACCGAGCGATGTATCGCCGGAGGAAAGTGAAAGATAGATATTCCCGGCGGACAGTTCTCCTTCAAACGATTTAACCGCCATTCCAAACCCGGTGGCTGGATTTAATTTATCCGCCAGGTATTTACCAATCTGTTGAATTTCAGCTAATTCACCTGAAAAATAAATATTGCTTTTATCCGTAAGTTTAAAAATTCCGGCTGTCTTAGTTACAGACACAGGCAATG
>JBBQMW010000227.1:0-3872 GCA_038329265.1 Bacteroidales bacterium
AATCATGGCCTCCAGATCAAATGCATTGAACGGATTTTGATCTTCCGAAGGAAATTCTCCATAGTCGTTAAATTCTTTTCCGCTAATGAGGTAACCAAAAGATGCTCCGGCAAGCAAAGTAATTTTTTCACTGGTCCGAATACCCAGATAGACAGGCATTTCAGCATAGTTTAAGCGCATACTGTATTTGATCTGCCCATAGGTTGCCAGAGAATCAATATTGCGGCTACCTTTTTGGGCGAACTTCAGTTCCATGGATGCGAACAAATTTCGTGAAATATCAGTTTGCACATATCCCCCAAGAACCATTCCTGCCTTATGAAATCCTTTGTAGGTATCCCCATCAACCTGGGAGGCATTAATGCCTCCCAGCACTCCTCCCTCGAACCGTTGCGAGTAGGAACTTATGGATGTAATTCCAAGTAAAAAAATAAGCAATAAAATAGTTCTCATAGCTGTTCTTTTAGTTTTTCTTTTAAAATCTCCACGCCTTTCCCGGCCTTTTCCTGAATGTAAGTCACGTTACGAATAAATACTGAAGGACGTTCAGGATCAATAACATAGATTGGGTTGCCTTTTCGTGCATAATTTACCAGTCCGGCAGCCGGATAAACATTCAGCGAAGTGCCAATGACCACCAGAATATCTGCTCGTTGAACGATCGGAACTGCGTCGTTCATGGCCGGAACTTCTTCGCCGAACCAAACGATAAATGGCCGAAGCTGGCTGCCTTTAGCGCACTTCTGACCAAATTTAAGTTCCCATCCATCGATGTCGTAAATGAGCGATTCATCGACCGAACTGCGTGCCTTTTTCAATTCGCCATGCAAATGCAACACCTTTGAGCTTCCAGCCCGTTCGTGCAAATCATCGATATTCTGCGTAATAATCGAAACCTCAAAGTCCCTTTCAAGATCAACCAATCCACTATGACCGGCATTGGGTTCACATTCGTACAATTGCTTGCGCCGGTCGTTGTAAAACTTCATCACCAATGTTGGGTTTTTCGCCCAGGCTTCCGGAGTGGCAACTTCTGTCACGTCATATTCTTCCCACAATCCGTTCATATCCCGAAAAGTACGGATTCCACTTTCCTGACTAATTCCGGCTCCTGAAAGGATGACAAGCTTTTTCTTCATAATTTAATTTCTCTATCGGTTGCCCGCCGAAATCCATCGACGGTCAGGCTCCCGTTTTTGTAAACATCAACTATCATATAAGCGTTGTTTTCCGGACCGTCGCCGTCAACTACCGCATTCACCGAATAATAGTGGATTCCGTTGATCAGGTTGTACCGTTCCTCGTGAACATGCCCCTGAAACACACAAATCACTTGACCCGATTGTTCCAGAATTTGTCGCACCTCAGCAGAATTTGCAACAGCCTGTTTCGCATTTTTCGAATCGTCGAGCATTTGGTGGATGAAAACGATGGTCGGTAATTTGTTGCTTTGGAGATCTTCTTTCAGCCATTTAATCTGATTTTCAGAAATTCTGGCATCGTCCCAGCTAAAATTTCCATGATCATAGTCCTTTCCTTCACTGGTGTAATTCCCATCCAAAACCACAAAATGAATGTCTTTCAGGTGGTATGAAAAATAGCTTTTTGTTTTGGGAATATCCGTATTCTCAATCCGTTCCAGAAATTGTGTTTTGGAGATCCTATCCATATCGTGGTTTCCCAGAACATGGTAAATTCGGCCATCAAATTTTTGAAATGCCGATTCAATATCGGATAAATATTTCAGTGTATTTGCTTCATTCGGAACGGCATCCTGATCTTTAAAATCGCCCAGTTCAATCACAAAATCAAGCTTTTCGTGATTCATCCTGTCGATACATTCTTTCATTTTTGGAAGCGACTGCCTGTAAAAACGGATTCCAGCCGGTTCACGGTCAGCATAATGAATGTCGGATAACATTCCGAAACGAAGCATTGGCTTCGCACTGCTGCTGGCCAGTAAATCAGGAGAAATAAATAAACCAGCGGTAATCGTTCCTGAAATTCCAAGAAACTTTCGTCTCGAAATGGTCCAGTTAGTCGTCATAATCGGTCAGATTTGAATTTACCAAAGATAAGAATTAAACATTTCCACAAACCAGAACTTTTTTCCCATTCAGGGATTTGACATCCTGAGAAATTTTCGCAATTGGTGGCCAGAGAAAGCTCAAAGTATAAGTCCTTTCAATATCTTTAGCAATCAATTCGTTTCAATTATTAATCTCAAAATAAACCACTAACCTTTTAGCATTCAATCGTTATGAATAATCCATCCATCCAAACGCTCACATTTATTTTTGATAATAAAACCGATCATATTCTCTTGCATCAAATTTCTAAAGACGGTCCATTGAAACGGAAACATTCCGGAATTAAAGGCTCAATAAGCCTTCTGGAAGACCTGAGAGAAGCGGCCATCCGAAGTATTCGCGAAGCCAGCGGTCTCGAAGTTTCACAAGTAGTTTTGCGTGGGGTGGTAAAAACGATTCAGGCAGACAGCCAAAAATCAGTACTTTATCTGGTTTACGAATCGTCCAGGTTTTCCGGAGAACTGGAAAATAAATTGCCTGGCCGCTTAAAATGGGTCGATATCCTGAATATTTTCAACCTCGAAATGGAAGGTTTGGTTCAGGAACTTATGCCCAATTTGCTCGATGGCGAAAGCTTTTTCGAAGGAACAATTCAACTTGGAAGTCAGGAGGAAATATTGAGTTCGGATATCCGGATTTGCAATACCTTTTAAGCAGCGCTCAATTTTAATCAGAAAGAATTCAAATTACTTTTCTATTCTGATAACTTGGCTGGTCGATTTTTTTATTTTTGTTCTATCAAATCAATCCCGTTAAACATGAAGGTTTTTAAATTTGGAGGCGCCTCAGTTAGCTCTGCCGATGCAGTTCGTAATTCGGTAAATATTTTGCAAATGTATCCCGGCAACAAGGTTTTGGTTATTTCGGCAATGGGAAAAATAACCAATGCACTCGAAATTGTTGCCCGAAAATATTTCAGTCACGATCAGGAAGTATGGAATATCTTTCAAGAAGTGAAAGCTTATCACGAAGGAATTATCGCCGAACTTTGGGGTGCACCAATCGCACTTCCTGAGGTTGAAAAACTTTTTGAACAAATCAGCAACCGGATCAAAGGCGAACGGTCGATGAATTTCGACTACGAATACGACCAGATTGTTGCTTTTGGAGAGTTGATTTCGACTCAAATCATCAGTCTGTATTTCAATCATATCGGACTAAAAAACCGTTGGATAGATGTGCGTAATTGTCTGAAAACCGACGATTTGTTCCGCGAAGCCAACATCAACTGGGAACTTTCGGTCAGGCTGGCCAAACGCCAGCTTACTTTCGAATCCGACGATTTATACATTACACAGGGATTTATTGGCGGAACACTCACGAACCAAACGACCACTCTCGGACGCGAAGGTTCGGATTATACCGCTGCCATTCTGGCTAATCTGCTCGATGCAGAAGAAGTAAGCATCTGGAAAAATGTGCCCGGAATTCTTAATGCCGATCCTGATTTCTTCTCAAATACCCAAAAACTCGATGAATTATCGTACAAGGAAGCCATCGAATTGTCGTATTCAGGAGCAAAAGTAATCCATCCGAAAACCATAAAACCGCTTCAGAATAAGAATATTCCGTTGTTTGTCAAGTCGTTTCTTGAGCCTGAAAAAGCCGGAACGATTATTCATGCCGTCGAACATCCGCTTAATCTGGTTCCGGTTATTATTGTGAAAAAGAACATGGCACTGATTACTCTGACGCCTGACGATTTTTCGTTTATCAGCATAAACAGCGTCTCCGATGTTTTTAGCCTTTGTGCCAAATACCGTCTTAAAGTTGCACTTCTGC
>JBBQMW010000228.1:0-3843 GCA_038329265.1 Bacteroidales bacterium
AATTAGTGGAAATGTTATAGTTAGAATAAATAGACATTGAAAAACGGTACTATTATTATTCCAGGCAATAAAAATATTCAGGCATGAATTAAGTTAAAATGAAGGGATTACTTCAAAAATCGCTGTAACAAAAACTAAACCTTTAAATCAAAAATTCGTAAACCCTTTTGGGAATATGCAGGTAACGGTTTTTATTTTATTACCCTGGTTACACAAGACAGAGTTTGTAACTTAGGCAAATGAACATTACGATAAAGATGCACCACGGTGCTCATCTAAAACAACAGGCAATTCAAAACAGGAATTGCGGTTTCCAAAATTTACGGGGGAATGGGAAACGAAATACTTAATTCCATACTGTCTAACTTCTTTTCGCTCTGACAATTTTTAAAATGATATATGGGAATTATATAATTTATTTCTATATTTATGTAATGTTTTTGTAGGTGAAAGATCTTAAATTGCGTGATTTTATAAATAAATGATGAGTTATGTCACAGAAATATATCTTAAAATTGTATGTTATAGGTTCCAGCGCTGCCAGCGAGTTTGCAATTAAAAATCTAAAAGAAATCATTGCACAGGAATCAGAATCCGTCTTTGTGTTAGAGGTGATAGATGTAAGAGAAAATCCTCAATTGGCTGAAAATAGACTGTATTTACCAATGAGTTTCATTACAGGGGAATAACCGAGTATCACGAAAATGGTGTGTTTGTCACTTTTGAGGAGCATCCCGGTGATATCATAAAGAACGTGAGAAACTTCGGCTGGGATTTTGATGCGCTGATCAGTCAAAAAAAATTAGTCTTTGTTGATATTTCACCTGATAACACAGCAACCATAGTGACCGGTGAATACGACCTCACAGTTTTGGTCGAAAGGATTAAGTATGCTATCAGGAAGGTAAATGCAAAGCGTGTTGTAATTGACTCCTTAAGCATGCTTTTCCTTAAATTCTCCAATAAGGAAATTCATGCTGCACATCGGATCCAAATTGTTTAATATTGAATAACATACAAATACTTTAAAACTATGGAAAATCAGGAATCGTTGCACCAATTGCTTAAACAGCAAACCGCGGAATTGCACGAGAAAGCACATTCAATTCCTTACATCATGAATTTGTTGAAAAATGATATTCCAATCGAAAGCTATGTTGGCCACCTCCGCAGTTTTGCCATTATTTACGGAACGCTCGAACGCCAGCTTTCAGTTTCAAAATATTCGGGAATCAGCAGGTTTCTAAATGATTACAGTCCTAAATTGCCCTTTATCCTGTCCGACATTGAAAAATTCAATGCCAAAACAGTCAAGGATATTATTCCGGCAGTAAGTAAAGCTCTGCATGTGGCCGATAAAATCTTGATGTACAGCGAAAAAAGTCCGATAAAACTGATTGGGTTTTTATACACCCTCGATGGTTCGCTAAACGGTGGCTCTGTTTTCAAAATCCATCTTTCAAAAGTTTTTGGACTTGAAGATCATTTAGGCATCTCGTATTTCGCTTCATTTAACGAACAATACAAACTTTTTTGGGAAAATTTCACCAGCACTTTGAATAGTGGCATTGCCGATAAACAGGAAAAGGAGGATATTCTGTCGTCGGCCAAAGAAATTTTCATCGACATCATGGGCATCTACGAAAGTCTGTTTCCGTTCAGCGAAAAAGATCTTCAGAACCACATTACTGCCCTGAATCCAGAAGCCGGAAATTTCCCGATTTCGACCAATCCGCTTGAAATTGAAGCGGCCATCATCGCCGGACAACGATGCTGGAACGAATTTCCTTATTACGAGCAGCGATATGGTGAACGCGGCAAACGATTTACCGTCAGCGATTCGGTTTGGCTGGTGAATTTGTGCGAACTTTCGCCCGATCTTGCTTTTCGCCAGGTAAAATGGTTGTCGGATTATCTGGCTCACCGGGGAATGCCAACCATTACAATGGAATTTCAAATGGAGTGTCTGTATCAGGAACTGTCCGGATTAATTCCTGAAAACGAACCAAAATACAATAAACTTCTCCGGGTTTCTGAAAAGTTAAAAAACAATCGAGACATCCATATCGATTCCACCCTGTTTGAAAAAAGCAATACACTATTTGCTGAAATTTGTCGGAGTTTGAAGATTTCCGGTCACAACATGCGAAACACCGGAAAGCTGATCGCCAGTTCAGTCGCCGACCAGAAAGCAGGAATTACAGCGCCTGAAAGCGATTTTAAAAGCTGGATTTCAGATCCTGAAAACTTCTCTCCCGAATGGGTTCAAGCCATAGAAAAAGCATATTCCGAAATATTAAAACAGCTTCATCGTAAAAATAAAGATTATGAATAACGTGGTAAATACTTACGACATCAGCGAATTCCAAAATTATTTAGTGGCTGGAAATTACGAAAAATGTTCTGAATTTGTTCAAAACATTCTGAAAGAAGACAAGGATGTCAAATTCGTTTACGACGAAATATTAAAAAAATCGCTTTACCAGATAGGTGAGATGTGGGAAGCCAGCAAAATAACGGTTGCAACCGAACATTTAGCCTCTGCCATCGTCGAAACAATTTTGAGCGAAATTTATTTTAAAGTGATCACCCAAAATAAAGTCGGGAAAACAGTGGTGGTGGCTTGTGCCGAAAACGAATTTCATCAGATTGGCATTAAGATGGTTAGCGACATTTTTCAGATGAATGGCTGGCATGTTCATTTTTTAGGCGCCAATACCAGCGCCAATGAACTAATCGAGCTGATTGAAAAGGTGAATCCCGATATTCTGGCTATTTCATTGAGTATCCCGTTTAATTTGCCAACGCTCGAAAAAATGCTGGATAAGATTAAAACAAAACTTCCCAATTTATTTGTCTTGGTGGGCGGGCAGGCTTTTAGGCATGGAGGATTGGACATGCTTGAAAAATACAGCAAACTGATTTATAAACACGATCTTAACGAATTGGAAGACTTTTTGAAAAATTAAGCAATTATTTTGTATGCAAAAATCAAACATTCCGATACATCTGCTCGAATGGACTGATAAATTGATGTCCGCATTTTCAGAAACTAACTCCTTTGGAATTGCCATCTTTTCAGTAACAGGTCAGCTTTTATTTGTCAATTCAGCCATGAATACGCTTTGCAGCGGTTTTGACTCATCGTGCCTGATCAATCCAACATTCGGAAAACTTGTTTCGACAGAAAGTACCGAGGCACTGGTCTTTTCAGGATTTCTTACGATTGGCAAAATGAACACCGTAAATACTTCGGTCGAGGCTAAAGTATTCCGGAACGAAGGCAAAATATTGATTACCGGAGGATTTGACGTGGCCAATATGATTGAGCAGAACAAAACGATGCACCTTCTGAACCAAAAGGTTAATAATCTGCAGCGCCAGTTAATGCAGGAAAAAGCCGAACTCGAAAGTACAATGAAAAAACTGAAGGAGACCCAGCAAATGTTGGTTCATTCCGAAAAGATGAATGCAATGGGCAAACTGGTGGCCGGTGTGGCACACGAACTGAACAATCCTATTTCGTTTGTGTACAGCAATATGCACTCACTCGACCAGTACTTCGGCGAGTTAACGAAAAGTTACGAAGAACTTGAACGACTGATAGGCAATGATGCCGGAGCTGAATTGCGCGGCGCAGTGGCAGAAATAAGAAAAAAGAATGAGCTGGATTACCTGTTTGAAGATATTTCAGACATTACAAAAGAATCGAAAATGGGCATTGAACGGGTAAAAACTATTGTGGAAGATCTTCGTAAGTTTTCGAGGCTCGATGAATCGGAAATAAAACAAGTCGATCTGATTGAAAACATTCAGTCGACCATTTCCATTGCCCGGGCTGAA
>JBBQMW010000229.1:0-3786 GCA_038329265.1 Bacteroidales bacterium
GAAAATTTTTCCAATTCTTCGGTAAAGACCAATTTCCCAGGACTCAAACCTCCATCACCAGTCTGTTTTGAACTGTATTTTTCAAATTCAGGACTTGAAAACGAAACCCGATTGTAGATTAAATCGGCTATAGCACAACCAGCGCCTGCTATTTTGATTTTTTTTGTATTCATTAAAAGTGTTTCCTTAACCTGATTTTTTAATTGTAAATCGTAAATAATAAAATCGTAAATTACTATTGGTGTCGGTACAAATCCCATTTCAGATAGGTTTCAACAGCTTCCTGAATCACGTCCGACACATTTCCACGAACCATTGCCACGTGGTGCTCGAACCCGTTCTTGATGAGATATTTCATCAACGGTTGAAGGTTGTCGATCTGGCAAATGGCGGTTCCACCGTCCAACTCCACAGCATCATTGGTGTACTGACCTTCTCCCAGATACGATTTGATCAAACCTTTTGTATCGTCAGTCGAAATCCGGAAGAAGGTAAATGGCCCTTCGTTTACCTTGCCTTTGACAGCACCAAAACATTTGTCTTCGCCAACAATAGTTCCCATAATTTGCAGGTTGGAGATCTCAATGGGATTTTGAACAAAACTCCTGGGAAAATTTCCGCAATGCCAGCTGATGCACTTGTTGCGGTCGTCGCCAAAATTATTGTTCCAGTCGAGAATTGCAGAAGCACTTCCCGATGCCAAAGTTAAAGCATACATCGAAACTGCCCCGCAAACATCCACCTCGCAGGCGCTTGGCAACAGTTTATCGCCCAACATGCTCATCGACAAACAAGCGGCGCAACCGTAGCTTTCCTGAATGGAAGTCCAGCATTGAAAAGCAGCAGCATCAATTTCATTATTGGAAATCCATCGTTCGCACGACAAACCGAATTTAGCCTGTTTCCGAATATTTTCTTTGGCAATACTCTCCGGAATCCGGCCATACGAATGGATTTCATTCAATTTATTTTTTAATTCAGGAGCTTCGTTATTGATCTTTTCGGCAGCTGCCAAAATTTCAGAAAGATCGACCGGCACAACTGTAATTCCTGTTTTTTGAAGTAGTTTTTCGCTAAACCGTACGGTTTGAAAAGAAGCCGGACGCGCTCCGATGGCGCCAATCCGGGCATCAGTTAATCCGTTTACCACGCGACAGGTAGCAGCAAAACGATGAACATCCTCTTCGAATTCCTTGCTGTTTAAATTGCAGGTATGTAAGGTTGTCCCTGTGAATGGGATTCCATGCTGATACAAATTATTGCAAACCGACAATTTTCCGCAAAACGAATCACGACGTTCGGAAATGGTTCCTTTTTCGATTTTATCGTCGCTGGCATGAACCAAAATCGGCACATTCAATTTCGACCATTCCACAGCATTGATGATTCCCAGCTCGTCGCCAAAATTGGGCAAAGAAATGATGATACCATTAATTCGGTGACGATTGGCACTAAACAATTCAGCCACCTTGCGGGCATCCTGAATGGTTTCGACCACTCCGGTTGGGCTTGCTTCGTTGGGCAAAACCACAACGTCGTAGCCCAGTTTTTCCATCAGAGTAATCAACTGTTTTTTGCCGTTTACAGCCAGCGAACTATTGAAGAACCCGCGGGTTCCGACGATCAGCCCGAATGTAATTTTTTGCATTTGATTGGTTTAGTCTGTAAAATGTAAGTTCTTATCAATTCAAAAAAATCTGATTGATGAATCGACCTAAATAGTGGAATATATTTAAGTAATAAATTCCATTTTAGTGGATTCATAAATCATTGCAATCTATGATATATATACTTTAATTTACTTGACTATTTTTTAATAAATTAGCATTATATTTCAATGGTCTGAATTATTCATTTATGACAACTGTTTTAAATAATCAACTCTACTTCGGAGCAGGTGGTTTTCCCATTGCGGTGTTCACTGAAGGCATATCAAATACCCCGCGAACCAGGCCAAATTATACCGAGGTTGAACATTCTCATAATTTTTGGGAAATTGTTTTTATCAATGGTGGTCATGGAATGCATTGCCTGGAAGGGCAGTCATTTCCGGTGAGCGTAGGAGATGTGTTTTTACTTCAAGGACGTCAAAAGCATTTTTTTCACGATTTACATGATTTGGAACTGATGAATGTTTTATATGATCCGGAATTGTTAGGGCTACCAGAAAGTGAACTCCGCAAACTTCCGGGCTATTGTGCCATGTTTATGCTTGAACCGCAACATCGGAAGCATCACCGTTTCTCAAGTCGGTTGCATCTTAAACGCCTTGATTTGGCTCCGGCATTACAGATTGTTGACAAAATTGAAACTTCCAGTACCAAAAAAGATGCAGGCTGGGAAGTTACTGCGTTGACTGCACTTCAGGAATTAATTATTTATCTTTCAAAATGCTATTTATCTGCCGAATCGCCTGATGCTGAATCTTTATTGCGCGTGGCAGATGTAATTGCTTTGCTCGAAAAAGAGTATATGAATCCCTGGAATCTGAACGATTTGGTCAAAACAGCCAATATTTCGAAAGGCAATTTAATCAGAATATTCAAAAATGCCACTGGTCAGACACCTATCGATTATCTGGTTGAAATCAGGATGCAACATGCCATGGATTTACTTGGCAAAACCAATTTGCCAGTTACAGAAATAGCCTATCGTGTTGGATTTAGCGACAGCAATTATTTTTCCCGCCATTTTCGGGATAAAACAAATTCCTCGCCAAGAGACTTTAGAAACAAGAACAGAAAACCAAACTAGAACTAAGTATTATTTCAAAATAGGAATCAGAGTTTTTCAGTTTCTAATCAGTTTGAAGATTGCAGCTGGATTTCTTAGATTGAACCGGGAAGATATTTTCTTCCAAAACTCTGTGTATCTTTATCCTGAAAATTATTTATTGCAAATACTCCTGAAAGTCTGGGCATGAGATCAGTTTTTGCATATTTATTGGTTTTTGGCATTGGTTTGAGTTCCTATTCACAGACAGGTTTCAATCTGAAGTTCATTTTTGTTCCTCATCCACGAAGCGAAAACAGATCAGTTCAAAGTGTTTTGCCTGAAATCGAAAATATCGATTTTTCGTTGTACGATATGACTTTGCTAGGCGGCGACCTTACTTATTACACAAGCATCAACCGTACATCAATGGATTACCTCGACAAGCTTTTCAACCTGAAAAGCCCGAATACACTTTGGGCGATGGGTAATCACGACTTAAACAGCCGAAGTCTCATTCAGGAATATACAGGCAGACCACCGTATTATGCTTTCTATCGCGATCACATTACTTTTTTTGTACTGGATACTGAACAGAATGCCAGTGGCTTAACCAAATCAATCATTTCTGGTGATCAGTTGGAACTGCTGAAAATGGTTACGGATACCATTTCAAAATCGGATTACCTGATTGTGCTCCATGGACGCTTGCTATGGATGATTGGCAATGATGATTTCAAAACACGGCTCGATTCGGTCGCCGAAAGCACCAAACAGCTTGTAACCACCAATTTCTATCAGGATGTTTTCCCACTGTTGCAAAAAGTAAAAGCACTTGGAGTGCGGGTGATTTGCCTGGGTGGTGATAAGTCGAAAATTAATATTGACTATTCTCCGGAAGACAGTATTCATTTTTTAGCATCAACCATGGCGCCTGAGTTTACCAATGATCAGAATAATGTTATGGTTTTTAATTACAGTCCGGCCAATCGGAAGATGAGCTGGAAATATGTTTCTTTGGCAAATATTGAAAAGAAAATTCCGGATGCAATGGTTGCAACCAGATCGGAGCAG
>JBBQMW010000230.1:0-3781 GCA_038329265.1 Bacteroidales bacterium
GAAATCCTTGATCAGAAAAACCAGTTGGCCTTGCTGAAAGATCAGCTAAAAACAGAGGAAGCCAATTTTAATTCGTTGTTGAACCGTGATCAAAACAGTGAAATTGAAATTTCCGACTCGTTAAAAATGGAAACACTTTCAGTATCTAAATTGGCAGTAGCTGACAGTATTTTGAGCAATAATCCCATGTTGGCCATGCTCGATGCCGAAGGGCAATCCTATTCTGTTATGGCTGAGAAAGCACGTAAAATGGGTTTGCCAATGTTAGGCGTTGGCCTGAATTACATGGTTATTCAGAAGCGGGCAGGCAATCTGTCGATGATGAACGGAAACGATATGGTAATGCCCATGCTGAATTTTACCATTCCCATTTACCGGAAGAAATACACGGCCATGCAAAAGGAAGCCAACTATTTACAGGAATCAACCATGCTGAAATCGGACGAAATGAAGAATATGCTTTTGCTTGAGTACCGCCAATTGGTGCAGAACTATGGCGATGCGGAACGGCGAGTGAAACTGTACAAGGAACAGTCCGACTTAGCCAACCGGACAACCAATCTTTTACTGGCAGGTTTTACTTCAACCGGAACCGACTTCGAAGAAATTTTACGCATTCAATATAAAGTGCTGGAATACGGATTGAAGCACATCGAAGCGGTTGCCGATTACAATACAGCATTGGCAAAGGCTGAAAAACTTATGAATACGGTCAATTAATAATAAAATTAAAATTAGAAATGAAAACAAATAAAATATTTTCAAACAAATACCTGAGAGGTGGTTTACTGATTGCTTCAGGCCTGCTTCTGGGATGGATTTTCTTTCATGGCCCTTCTAATGAAAAGACGGGAACAACGGCAGAAGTTCACGATCATGCCGAGGCAGGGCCTGATATCTGGACTTGCTCCATGCACCCGCAAATCAGGAAGGATGAGCCGGGTGACTGTCCGATTTGTGGCATGGATTTAATTCCATTGCTCAAATCGGATGCAGTAATGGATGATCAGGCCATTGAAATGAGCGAATCGGCCATGAAACTTGCGGAAGTTCAAACATCGGTTGTCACCCGCGGAAATGTTTTAAAAGAGGTCAGGCTGTACGGAAAAATTCAGGCTGATGAACGGTTGCTGAGAACGCAAACCGCCCACATCCCGGGCCGTGTGGAGCAATTGCTGGTGAGCGTTACCGGCGAAAATGTAAAAAAAGGACAATTGATTGCCAAAGTCTATTCGCCTGAATTGCTTACCGCCCAAAACGAGTTGCTCCAGGCTATGGAAATGGCGGATAAATATCCGGCAATGCTTGATGCGGCGCGCGAAAAGCTCCGTTTGTGGAAACTAAGTGACCAGCAGATTACAAACATCGAAAAATCGGGTAAGGCAAGCACCGTCTTCGATGTTTTTGCCACCACATCGGGTATTGTGGCCAACCGAAAAGTGAATACCGGCGACTATGTATCCACAGGCGATGTACTTTTCGAAATGGCAGATTTATCGAGGGTTTGGGCACTTTTTGATGCCTACGAAACGGATTTATCCTGGATTTCACTTGGACAAAATCTTGAATTTACAGCGCAGGCAATTCCCGGAAAAACTTTCAGCGGGAAAGTCACTTTTATCGATCCGGTGGTTGATGCTTCTACCCGAATCACAAAAGTGCGTGTTGAAGTTCCAAATCCGGGACTGAAATTTAAGCCTGAAATGTTTGTGAATGGGATTATTAAGTCGCAACAGACCGGCTCAGGCGACCAGTTGATCATACCGCAATCAGCCGTTTTGTGGACTGGAACCCGCTCTGTAGTTTATGTGAAATTACCGGGCGCCGATCATCCGACATTCAAAATGCGGGAGATTACCCTTGGCAGTTCAATGAAAGACACTTATGTGGTGATGGATGGATTGGCCGAAGGAGAGGAAATTGTGACCAACGGAACTTTCAGCGTTGATGCAGCAGCCCAACTGGCAGGAAAAACAAGTATGATGAACCCAACAGGCGAAAAAGTTTCGACAGGCGGTCATGACGGAATGGATATGGGTCAGGGTTCAGAAAAGAAAACCAAGGAGAAACAGCCTGCCACGGATATGACCACCGGTTCAGCAAAATCGGAAAATAAAGCAGCCCCAGCAATGGAAATGAAAGACGGATCGAAATCTGCCGGTATGGAAAATCAGATGATCAAAGTTTCGGGCAACTGTGAAATGTGTAAAGACAGGATTGAAACAGCTGCCAAATCGGTTTCGGGAGTTACAAAAGCGGATTGGAGTGTTGAAACAAAAATGTTGCATGTGCAGTTCGATGGAGCTAAAACCAATCTGGATCCCATTCAGAAAGCAATTGCCAATGCGGGTCACGATACCGAAAAATACAAGGCGACGGACACTGCTTACAATGCGCTACCAGAATGCTGTTTGTACAGGAAAAAACAGAGTATGTAAATATCAAAATAGGAATATTGACCAATAAAATGCAAAAACAATGAAAACAACAATGATTATGCTTTTTCTGGCTTTGGTTAGCTGGGGAGCAAGCGCCCAGCACGACCATTCTGGCATGGGAAACTCAGGAAGCAGTCAATCCAATATGGCGCCAAAAATGAAAGAAGAACCTCGTGTTATACCTTCAATCAAGGTTAAACACTCTCTATTGGTAACATCTATTCTTGATAATTACCTTGCTTTAAAAGATGCCTTGGTTGATGATAACGCCAAGAAAGCCGCCAGTTCAGGAAAAATGCTGTTCGATGCCCTTGTAAAAGTTGACCTTTCAAGTCAGGAAGCATCAAAACAAAAAGAATTGAAAGATATTCTGGATGATGCCAAAGAAAATGCGGAGCATATCTCGGAAAACGGCGACAAAATTGGCCACCAAAGGGAGCACTTTGAAATATTGGGAGGAGACCTCAAAGACCTAATCGTTATTTCGGGAACCGACCGAACCTTATATCAGTTATTTTGCCCGATGTATAACAACAACAAAGGTGGCAAGTGGTTGAACGCATCCGATAAGATAAAGAATCCATTTTATGGAAGTAAAATGTTGAAATGTGGTAGAGTCCTTGTAGAAATTTCTGTAAAATGAAAACGATAAAGCGTATTGGTATAGCAATTTTGGTTGTTCTGGTGGGATTACAATTTTTTCCTGCCGGAACTAATCAAAGCAAGGAAGTTCCGCCAACTGACTTTATACTAACATATAAAGTTCCTGATAATATCGGGCGTATCCTGAATGCTTCATGCTATAATTGCCACAGCAACAATACGAATTATCCGTGGTATAGTCATGTGCAGCCAGTTGGTTGGTTTTTGGAGAATCATATAAATAAGGGAAAGGAGGAGTTGAATTTTAGTGAATTTGCATCCTATTCGATAAGGAGACAAAAAAGCAAATTAAAGTCAATGGCAAATCAGATTGGAAAAAACGAAATGCCGCTTTCCTCCTATACATTAATCCATCGCGATGCCCGCTTATCAGAAGTTGGTAAAAAGGAGCTTCTGGATTATTTGAATTCCTTGCAGGACAGTTTGAGATGAAAATAGATGATTAAAGCTCAAAATCATGGCAATCAAAATAGGAGAATATTCATTTACCGGGCCTGTCGCATCAATGATAGGCTCAAAGATAAGTCGTGTATTTATGTTATAGGTATAGGCGTTTAGACCGCCCAACAAATAAATAATAGCTACTTTTGTAGCATGAATGAAAGAAATCAATTTAAAGGAGTGAACTCAATTAAATTCAATAAAGCATTTTCTACAGATGAAGACTGTTTTTACTACTT
>JBBQMW010000231.1:0-3694 GCA_038329265.1 Bacteroidales bacterium
GCTGCCCATTCCCATAATCAATGCCCGGCGTCCTTGCAGATCGCTCATTACATCGCCCATGCGATCGGACTGAACCCATACATCCAGATCGTAAATTGGCTCCAGAATTTTTGCGCCTGCTTCTTTAAAGGCGATACTGAATGCATTTCGACCGGCCAAACGGAACGAAATTTCGTTTGAATCAACCGGGTGCATTTTCCCGTCGTAGATGTACACGCGAATGTCGCGGGCATACGAGCCGGTCAAAGGACCTTCTTCCATTTTCTCCATAAGTCCCTTCAGGATAGCGGGAAGAAAGCGTGCATCAATTGAACCACCAACGATACAGTTGTGGTAAACCAGTTTCCCGCCCCAAGGCAGCGGTGTTTCCTGAGTGTCGCGAACGGAGATTTTTTGTTCCTTACCGTTCATGATAAACATGTTTTTTGGCAGGCTACCTTCTTCGAATGGTTCGATAATCATATGAACCTCGCCAAACTGACCGGATCCGCCCGATTGTTTTTTGTGACGATAATCACCCAATGCCGATTTGGTAATGGTTTCGCGGTATGGAATTTTTGGAGCTTTAAATTCGATGTCGATTTTATGGATGTGATCGAAATACCATTTCAACGTGTTCAGGTGGTATTCACCCTGTCCTTCAACAATCAATTGTTTCAGTTCTTTGAAATAATTTACGATGTAGGTTGGGTCTTCCTCTTTTACCTTGTGAAGGATCTCACCAACTTTTTCATCATCGGTCTCAGAGACTGCATTTATTGCTATTCTGAATTTTGGATCAGGGAATTTGATCGGGGCAAACTTCAGATCCAGTTCTTTTTCGCAAAGAGTCTGGTTGAATTTGGTGTCTTTTAGCTTTACGGTACAACCGATATCTCCGGCAACTAATTCCGAAACGCTGGTTCGGTTTTTTCCGGCTGAAACAAATAGTTGCGAAAGCCGTTCTTTTCCGTTGTTAAAGGTATTGTATAAATCTTTTCCCTCGGAAACTTTACCCGACATTACTTTAAAATAAGTGACTTCACCAACGTGTGGCTCAATAGCAGTTTTAAATACGAATAGTGAGGTTGGGTTTGATTCACTCATTACTACAGGTTTTCCCTGAATGATTTCACGCATGGGCACTTGATAAGGAGCGGGGGCAATGTTGCACACAAATTCGAGTAAACGTCCAACTCCCATGTTTTTCTTAGCTGAAACACAGAAAACGGGAAACAGATCGCGTTTGGTCATCCCAGTTCTCATTCCTCTGCGCATATCGTCTTCTGATAATGAACCCTGCTCGAAAAACAGTTCCATCAGGGATTCTTCGTTTTCAGCAGCCATTTCAATCAGTTCGTTGTGCAATTTATCAGCACGTTCTTTCTCCGATGCCGGTATATCAAGTACTTCAGGTTTTCCACCATCCGGCCCGTATTTATACATTTTCATTTTCAATACGTCGATAATGGAATTGAATCCAATACCAGTTTCAACCGGATACTGTACAACTGTAACTTTATTGCCGAATTTGACTTTTAAATTTTCGACGTCCTGGTCATAATTGGCATTCTCATTATCGAGGTGGTTCAATACAAAAATAAGTTTGTTGTTTGCAGTTTCGGCATGGCGAAAAGCTGACTCGGTTCCGGCTCCAATCCCGGTTGAAGCGTCAAGAACCATTAGGGCAAGGGGCGCAACTTGGAGGGAAGCAACTACGCCACCGCAAAAATCATCCATTCCTGGAGTGTCCAGTATGTTGATTTTCTTCCCGTTAACTTCAGTATACATGATCGAAGAGAATACAGAATTCCCGTATTCCTGCTCAATCAGATGGTAGTCGGATACAGTATTTTTACTTCCGACGTCACCTCTGCGGTTGATTACTCCACCCTCGAAAAGCATTGCTTCTGCAAGGGTGGTTTTCCCACTGCCAGCATTACCAATTAGTGTAATGTTGCGAATTTCATCTGTTTTATAAACTTTCATATTTAGTTATTATTGGTTTTTTACTCATTCATTTTTAGCTTTCTTGTGCTGCAATTTTCAGAGACGACCAAAATTAGTAATAATTAATTAACAACCAAGTTACATTAGATTAACATGGAATTGTTAAAGAATGCGGCTTATACGACGATACTTAAAGGTATAGAAAATCAATGAATTGTATTTTTTAAGCTTTATTAACCCTTCGATTTAAAGAGTTGAAAACCAAATGTATGTATCCATAATATGTTGTTGAATATTTTTTTGAATGGTTTGAAAAAGCGATAAATGCAGTTTGTCCCATTCAATCAAAATCACTTCAGGTTAAATAGGTGGGAAACAGATTGATATAGAGTTATTGGATTTTCTAATAATTATGATTTGAAGAATCATTAAATATTCATTAATTTGAAGCTGCTGATCAACGGGTGCTGAAATCCTTTATAAAGTGGTTCTTTGGTTATTTTTGACAATAATTTTAGCCTGAAAACAGCAGATTCATTTTAATCTATTATTTTTGGACAACATTGATTCTGATATGCCCAGATTTCCCTTTTTTAAACAATACGATGCTATGGATTGCGGACCTTCCTGTCTCCGCATGATTGCTGCATTTTACGGGAAGACCTATTCACTTCAGAAACTTCGCGAAAGGGCGCACATTACCCGCGAAGGAGTTTCCTTCCTTGGATTGAGCGATGCTGCGGAAAGCATTGGATTTCGGACCATTGGCGCCCGTGTAACTTTCGAACAATTAATTGAAGCACCAAAACCATGCATTGTGCATTGGGATCAGGAGCATTTTGTCGTAGTTTACAAGTATCGAAAAGGTAAAGTTTATGTGTCCGATCCGGCATTTGGATTGGTTGAATATTCTGAAACCGAATTTAAAAAGCACTGGCTAGCTACCGTCAGACAAGGCGAACAAAAAGGAATTTGTTTACTCTTTGAACCAACGCCCATATTCTTTGAGATGGAAGGCGAGGCCATGAACCGAAGTAATTTCAGGTTTCTACTGAAGTACTTGAAACCTCACCGGAAATTAGTGGTTCAGCTGATTATCAGTTTCTTCGTTGGGAGCTTGATTCAATTGATATTTCCCTTTTTAACGCAGAGTATTGTCGATGTTGGGATCAATACCCAGGATATCAACTTCATTTATTTGGTTCTGGCAGCTCAGATGATGCTTTTCATCAGCCGAATGACCGTTGATTTCATCCGCTCGTGGATTTTACTTCACATCAGTACACGTGTTAATATAAGTATCATCTCCGACTTCCTGATCAAGTTGATGAAAATGCCAATTGGCTATTTTGATACCAAGATGATTGGCGATTTACTTCAGCGAATAGGCGACCACAACCGCATCGAACGATTCCTGACTTCACAATCGCTCGGAGTTATTTTTTCGTTCTTCAATATCATCATATTTAGCTTGGTGTTGGTTTTCTATAATGTGGGAATTTTCTTTGTTTTCCTGATGGGCTCAGCAATCTACATGGCGTGGATATTTTTATTCCTCCGGAAACGCCGCGAATTGGATTATAAGCGATTTACCCAATTGTCCGACAATCAAAGCAAGCTCATTCAGCTGATTAACGGGATGCAGGAAATCAAACTAAACAATTACGAAAGGCAGAAACGGTGGGAGTGGGAGCGAATTCAGGCCCGATTGTTCAAGGTCAATGTGAGTAGTCTTTCGTTGCAGCAATACCAGGGGGCAGGTTCG
>JBBQMW010000232.1:0-3558 GCA_038329265.1 Bacteroidales bacterium
ATGTTCCCCCATTACTTGAAAAGTGGATGCCTTTCCCGTTTTCAGGACTCCATTGATAAGTTGAAACCCAATCAGCGTTATTTGGATCGACACTAATCCCCCAAAATCCTTCATTTGATTTTCCTGTGGGCGTTACATTGACCAAACTGCCAGAACCGGAATGTTTATAAACAAAACCCGTTGCGCCACCTCCATCCGATGAAGAATAGGTAACGTACAAAGCACCGTTATTTGCAATTGTGGCACGACATGGGAAAGCAGTTGCGGCAGGACCATCAGTTAAAAGATCCCAGCTTGCACCTTCGTTTGCTGTGGAATAAATACCTTTCCCCTGAACGCCGACGTATATCTTTTGTGAATTGGTTGCGGAGTTTCCTGTTGATTGGTCGAAAACCACGAAAATAATACCCCCCGCCGACCCGGCAGGAATGAGCGAAGTTGGTACCTGTGTCCAGGTAGAACCACTATCGCTGCTCCGCCAAAGACCTTTTGTGCGTGAACCAAAATAAATCACTTTTCCTTTATTGTTAGGGTCAACAGCTAAACGTTCGCCTGCACCCCGCCAAGGGCCATTGCCCAAAACGGTGATTGCTTTTGTATTGAAATTGGGTAATTCGCTCCATTTTTCGCCCTGATCGGTTGATTTATATAGCCTTCCGGTTTGGTTGTTACCACCCACTGCATAAATGGTATTTTCATCGCCCGGGTCAATTGCAAAACTCTCTATACTGGCCTGAGATACCTTGCCATCCATGGTCGGAACCCATTTAGAGTTCACCGAATCCCATTTATAAATGCCGTACACATCGGTTCGCGCGTAAATCATGCCTCCGGTTGGATGGGCTATAATTCCGGTAACATAGCCCATTCCCTGTAAATTAACGTTTTTCCAGGAATAGGTTTGGGCTGTTGCAGAGCCATATAAAAGGATTAAGACCAGAAGCAAATGAAAGAATTGCACTCGTTTCAATTTCATAAATTCAGGATTAAAAATGTTAATAAGTTCTGATTAAAAACGCATTTTTATATTTCAGTTTTAACGTTTCATCAGCTTTTGCAGCCTTTTCTCACATTCCATCATCGAGCGTCCGGAGTGATACGCTACCTTCCACTCGTTGCCAATGTTACCGTCAATGATTTCCCCGTTTCGTTCCAACAATCTGCGCCATTCGCCGACTTCATGATTGATCATGTTTTTATCGACAAAGTTCCAAATGGTTTGAAAAGCCTCAAAATACCTAGGATCATCGAAAAGTTCAAAGCCTTCGAGAAAACCTACCAACGATTCAGTATGTTGCCACCACTCTTTTTCCAGCACCAACGCACCACCCTTGCGCAAACCGTCACGATAAATTCCACCAAATTCAGCATCAATCCCATATTTCACAGCATTGTCGAGCAACAATTTCAGGACCTTTTTGTAGGGCTCAACCGACTCTCCAGCTGCATTGATTGCCCTGACCATCAACCACACAATTTCGGTATTATGTCCATAGGAAGTGGTTTCGGTAGGATCGGCAGGTTTTTCGCCTTCACGTTCGGCATTCCAGGTTCGTTTAATGTTAATGGCGGGAATGGGATTCCATGCCAGGTCGAATTGATTAAGGCCCGAGCCAGCCACATGATCGACCATCTTTTCGCTGATTAAACGGATAACTTCGATCAGCTTTCGTTTGTGCAGTTCTTCTCCTGAAACCATAAACAGCGAGGTGAAGGCTTCCATCAGGTGGAGATGGGTATCCAGACCTTTGCGGTCTCCGGCACTGAAACCACCTTCGGCAGGAACCCAATTGTTTTCCAGATTTTCGTAATAGCCGCCATAAAGAGTGTCGGCGCAATATTTCTGAAGTAAATCGAATGTTTTTTTTGCATAGATTAAACCGCGTTCATCGCCGGTCGCCAGGTAGTAATCAGCCAGCGAATAAATGGCGAAACTTTGTCCGTAAACCACCTTCCCGTCGTCGAGCGGAGAGCCATCCCTTTTCACCTTCCAGCGCCAGCCTTCATTTTCTGTATCCCATAAATATTTTATCAGGAAATCGACACCTTGTTTGGCCTTTTCTATATGCGATTCAGATGGTGAAATCATGTTTAGATGCGAAAACCACCAAATCATCCGGCACTGGGTGTTCAGGTATTTCTCGGGCATATCGATTTCTTTGCCTTGTTCATCAAAGTTGGTTAAAAACCCACCATGCAGCTTGTCAACAGCATTTTTGTCCCAAAAAGGAATCAATTCGTTAAAAAGATGACCGTGAATTTGCTGGTGATTCAATTTTAGTGTTGCCAGAATTTCCGCCTTTAATTCTTCAGCGTTAAGATTTGACGTTTTCATTTTTTTTTGAATTATTAGTTTTAGAAATTATTTTTTTGAATTAGTTTGATCATTTATGAGATTTTCATTTTCGGTCAATCAGCAAAAACCTGACTTCAGCAGGATTTAACCGAAGACTGAATTCGGTTCCTTTGCCCAAAGTTTCTCCGGTCTGTTTGTCTTTCAGAAGAACAGGGTTTTGGGAACTGATATGGGTGTTCTGATCCTCATAGGAATGATTGAGTAAAATGATCATTTCCTGCTTTTCGTTCTTTTTGTGAAAAAACTCCACGTATTTTGAATCGATGTCAATTTCCTGTTCAGGTTTAAGCACGGAATAGAACTTGTAGGATGCATCGCTTTCCCATGGATTGTAAGTGTCGCAAAGCGATTCTTCAAGATTGATTCCACTGTAAAAATAGCTTCCCTTTCCCACGGGTATCCGGGAATAGGCAATTTCGCCATTCTCAATGATGCTGCTGTTGTAACCACTTTTCGCCAGCCTGAACAGCACTTCATAACCGCTTGAATAGCTCATTTGTGTAATTTTGACATGGCCTGCCAGTGAAAATTTTTCCAGGAGATCCAAATCGGCAATGTGTTTGGTTGCAACCAACTCGACCGGTTCTTTCGGATTTGAACAATTGATGGTACTGGCATAAATTCTTGGAGCAAAATCATTGTAGAACGATTGATAGACTTTACCTCCACTTTCGAGGTATTTTTGGATAAATTTCCGGTTTTCGGACTGAACAGAGAAACCTGGGATGACCACAAAAGCGGCATCAGCCGGAACCTCGCTGCTTTCTTTTAAAAACCTAACTTCAACATGGTTCTGTTTGGCCAGAACGTATGCATTTACAATTTTTCGGAAATAATCATTCAACGAAATGCCCTGAGGAGCCAGAATGTAGCATACCGGCAATTGGTTTACCCAATCCAGTCCCAGTGTGTTGCTAAAATCAACACATTTTTTAAATGCATTTGCGGCAGGGAACTTTTTGTTGTTAGCATCTAAAAGCCCCATCTGATATTCCAGCGGGTCGAATTTCCCGTCTTTAACAAAGGCTCTGCCGTCAGGGGCAGGTTTTACTCTGAAAGCAGTGTCGATGTTATGCGAGCACCACCATACAAAACCGGCAGCACCATCGGCCCAGCAACTGAAGTATTCCAGTTCGAGGTATTTGGCCCTTTTTGCCTGACTTACCCAATCGCCTGAAATGCCGGTTTCCTGCATCAATACA
>JBBQMW010000233.1:0-3499 GCA_038329265.1 Bacteroidales bacterium
ACCGGTCGAAGGTGAGGTGGAGTCTGGGTCATCTCATGACCGGCAATGATAATTTTTCCATCTTTTGCTTTCAGAAATCCCGCTATTAACCTCAACAAGGTTGTTTTCCCACAACCCGAAGGTCCAAGTATGGTCACAAACTCTCCCTTTTCTATCGAGAGATTGATATCCTGAAGAACAGTTTTACCCGCAAAAGCATGAGATAAGCGCTCAACGGTAATGATGTCAGTCTTTTGAAGCATGAATGATTAAAATGATCGTTAGTTGATTGTAGGATTACTTTTTGCCAAAATCCTAGTCAAAAATAATTATTTCCGGGAATTTTGGCTGCTTAAAATTCAAATGTTTTAAGTTTAATCCGATCATCGTTTGGTCTGATTGTCATTAGCGGCTTTTCCTTGCAGCACAATAGTTTTACACCCCAAATTACTCCCCTTTTGAGGAGTGTTTGCCTCTGCTATTCAAACTTGATCTTTTTAACGAAAACAAGAAACCATTCAATCTGTTAAACACTATTAATATAAACCAAACCAATAGCTGGAATATGGATCTGAAGCAAATCAAAACCATTGACGAAATCATTGTCCTTTTGGAAGGAATCATTCAGGAATCTGAAAAGAATATGGATACCATGGGCTACTTTGCGGCCCTCTATCAAAAAGTAACCATTCAAGTCAAGAAAGGGATTGCATCAGGATATTTTGACGATGGAGCTCGCATGGAACAGCTGGATGTAGCATTTGCCAAACGATATCTTCAGGCTTATGATGACTATCGCAATAATCGATCGGTTACAGAATCGTGGAAAAAAGCATTTGACCTGTCTCCTGATTATTGGCCAATTGTATTGCAACATTTACTTATGGGAATGAATGCGCATATCAACCTCGATCTGGGTATCGCGGCTGTCGAAATTTCGCGCGATAAAAACCTGGCCGATTTGGAAAATGATTTCAATAAAATCAATGAAATTTTATCTTTGTTGGTGAATGAAGTTCAGGGCGACTTGTCGATGGTATGGCCAGCGCTTAAATACATCATAAAATGGACCGGTGAAATTGATGATTATCTGGTAGATTTCAGCATGAAACTGGCTCGCAAAGGAGCCTGGAAATTTGCCGGACAATTATCATTAATTCCTGAAAACGAAGTAAACTCATCCATTGTGGACAGAGATATAAAAATCTCGAACAAAGTTAATCTCGTTTTAAATCCCGGACTCGCGGCCATCCTGGCATTAAGGTTAATCCGGATTACTGAGCGGGGATCGGTTTCAGAAAAGATACAAAAACTTAAAATGAAGAACCAATAAACTAAATCAACATGAAAAAATTAAGATTTCTATTTGTTGTTAGCCTGCTCATCGGATTTGCAGCGACTTATGCTCAAGGTCCGGTCGGTATTTTCGAGAATCATGCCGACATTGGACCGGTTCTTCACAAAGGGTCAGCAACTTTCGATAATTCCATTCAAACCTATCAGATTTCAGGAGCGGGCGAAAACATCTGGTTCAAAAAGGACGAATTGCATTTTGCATGGAAGAACCTCAAAGGCGATTTTCTGATCACCACTCAGCCCAATTTAATAGGCAAAGGCGTGAATCTTCACCGGAAATCTGGCTGGATGGTTCGCACCAGCCTCGATACCAGCGCAGCTATGGTTTGTCTAACTGTACACGGCGACGGACTGACTTGCTTTCAATACCGCAAACAGAATCACTCCAACATTGAAGAAATCAAATTACCGATCATCAATGCTGATATTCTACAACTTGAACGAAGAGGTCGGAGTTATTTTATTTCGGTAGCCAAACTGGGAAATCCATTCTGGACCGTTGAAGTTCCAGACTTCGACTTTCCGGAAGATCTTTTAGTGGGACTTTTTGTATGTTCGCACGACAAAAACACAATTGAACAGGCCTCATTCAGCAATACCCGTATTTTTACAGCAATTATTAAGTAATACCAAATGCAATTTCAAAACAGTCCAAAACTATTGTGGTATAATGCCGATGAATAGAAATGTTAAGGCCAATCGAGTGAGCGAAGATTGGACTGTTATATTTCTTCGATCGGTATAACTATCTGCATGATGAAAATACTTACCATCGAATTAGAAATGCAGGGAGTAAAAAAACTCCGATTACACTCCATTTCTGGAAGTTGATTGGATTTTGATTTGATAATTTTAACTGCCTTTCGGGAATTTGTGTGGCTGATTAAGGAAAAAAAATTAAAATAGTCAATTTATGAAAAGAGTTTTAAACAGTTTAGTGGTTCTATTTATGTTTACATCGCTTGCATTTGCCCAATCCGAACCTGTTGAATACGGGAATAATCCTGAGGCAGGTCATTTTGCTCAGGTGAATGGCATTCAGTTGTATTACGAAACCTACGGAAGCGGAGAACCGTTGATCATGCTTCATGGCAATGGAGGTTCAATTAACGCCTTTTACAAACAAATCCCGTTTTTCGAAAAGTACTATCAGGTTATTGCCATTGATAGCCGTTTACAGGGAAAATCCGGCGGTTCTCCTGACAGTATTTCCTACGAACTCATGGCTTCCGATTTCTGTGCTTTAATGGACTTTTTGCAAATCAAATCTGCCAATGTTTTAGGTTGGAGCGATGGCGGAATAGATGGAATTCTAATGGCAATGAACTGTCCCAAAAAAGTCAGGAAACTAGCTTTTTCCGGAGCAAACACGGTTCCTGATACCACTGCACTGACGAATGCAGATTTGCAGGGCATGAAAAACTTTGTTGCAAATCCCGGGAACGCATCAAAAACAGCTCTTGCATTAACACAAATGATGATTGATCAACCCAATATTCCTTTTGGAGATTTGAAGCAGATCCATTGTCCGACGCTGGTTATGGCCGGCGATCATGATATGATTAAAGCTGAACATACCTTGAAAATATATCAGTCCATCCCTGGCGCCCAATTGTGCATTTTCCCCGATTCTCATCATGGAGTTTGCCAGCAGCATCCTGAACTATTCAACGAAACGGTCCTGAATTTCTTCTCAAAATAGAAATGGAACCAAAGTTCTGGGATTTTCGCGTAGCTGAAATTCCTTTACCTGATACATAAATGCCTGTAAACGGGTGTCAATTGAAGCATCGTCTTGCCCATCGTAGGCATGGTCGACCCATGGAATGTTGTTGTGATCTTTCCGGAATGCACCTGAAATTGAAATGATCAAAGTTCCGGGCATACAGGTAAAAGGCAAAACATTGCAAATGCCTGAAACACCTTTTTTTGTATGAGCAGCTGCACTGCCAATCGCCATCACCGGATCTCCATCGTAATCGCGGTGAACATACGGAGCAGTTAATCGCAACATGGTTTCAAGGGAAATATCCTTTTCAGTATCAATCAATTCTTCCACCGAACCGATCAGTTTTCGGTACGACATGTGTTGGGCAAACTCCTGAATTTTGGATTTCACAATGCCTGAATAATCGCCCTTCCATTTGCTGTCGCGTGTATATCT
>JBBQMW010000234.1:0-2526 GCA_038329265.1 Bacteroidales bacterium
TGAGAAGTTCAGCGAGGCGCTGCCGAACAAGGTCGGGGGCTTCACCCAGGTGGAGCTGCATTATCATGTGTTTGAGGATTTCTTTACGCTTTTGTGAATTATTTATCATTTCGCTCATAACCAGTTTTATTTATTGCAAATATATTTACAAAAATTCTTAAACCATATCCCCATTAATAATGATTTTTCGGACCAAAATCTCAATTCTTGGGTAATATACTGAATCCTGTTCTTTTACGTCATTGATGAAAAAGGTTTCCGGAAATAATTTAATTAACTGTAAAATGAAAAGGACAGAGCCGGGCGGTCCTATCCTTTTCTAAAACAATCTATCTTACTAATTTACTTGACATACTTATTTACGGCCCGGTTCAAAAAAAGTTTCACGAAATACATGTTAATTTCGCTTTTAGGTTAAAAAAATCTTCAACCAGAATTGATTGGAATATTCAACTTTCAATTTTATTCATAAATGAGAAATATCATGTTGAAAAACATGAAATTTCATACATCTATTTTGCAACTATTGTTGATTAATAGCGTAAAAAGTTTCACAGATATATAACTATTCAGTCCGCCAGGTGTTTTCTGGCGAAATTCTGTTGAACTGGCCGCGATTTGCGTTTTCCGGATTTGATTTTAACTGTTATTGAGCTTTTTTAGCAGGAATGTTGTACAAACTTTTCTGATGATGGATTTTTAATTAAAACCTAAAGCGCTCTGCCCGGGAGCCTGCCAGAACATCAAACGATAAAAGCTCCGGCCGATGCTTATAATAAACTTCCGGAGTGCTGTTTGTACCGGAAATAATCCTAAATTTGGGTGGGGGGAACATCTCACATTAAAATATTGTACAAAAATCGATTTGTAATTTGAATCATGTTAAATAACAGAAATGGTATTATCTGAACAAAAACTTTACAATAAGGCTTATATGCTTAGTCTTTTTACTATTTTTTATAACCTTGTCGAAGGCGTTGTTTCCATGCTGTTGGGTTACGAAGATGAAACGCTTGCTTTATTCGGATTTGGAGTGGACAGCTTTATCGAAGTCATGTCGGGTATTGGTATTGCTATAATGATTCTTCGAATCAAACAGAATCCCGAAAGTAGTAAATCGGGGTTTGAAATTTCGGCATTGAGAATAACAGGTACGGCATTTTATCTGCTTTCAGCAGGCTTATTGGTGGGTATTGTTTTATCGTTGGTAAACCATCACAAGCCGGAAACAACATTTTGGGGGATTATTATTTCGTTGGTATCCATTCTGGTTATGGTCTGGCTGATGCTTGCTAAAAAGTCAACAGGTAAAAAGCTGCATTCCGATCCAATTATTGCCGATGCCAATTGCACCAAAATTTGTGTCTACATGTCAATTGTTTTATTGGCATCAAGCCTGATTTATGAAATCACCGGTTTTGTTTATGCGGATGTAATTGGCGCAGCAGGGTTGGTTTATTTCTCAATCTCCGAAGGCAGGGAGGCCTTCGAAAAATCCAGGGGTAAAAACTGTTGCTGTGAACACGATCATGCTGGAGAACAGTAATTTCAAATCATAACAAATTCTGAAATTTTGTTTGTTTTACAACATCCTGCTCTTATTCAGTGATCATATAATTATCAAAACATGCTGTTTTTTATCAAAAATATGGTTTGTAACCGGTGTATCATGGTCGTACAACAGGTATTCGAAAGCTTAGGTTATCCTCCAGAGCGTATCTCGCTTGGTGAAGTTGAAACCGCAAATCCGATTTTGGACCCCGAACTGGAAAGGTTAAGAATCGCGCTTGTGGGTTATGGTTTTGAACTGATTGACGATACGAAAAGCCGCATCATAGAAAAAATCAAAAATACTATCATTCAGTTGGTTCATCACAGTAACGAAGACACAAAAGTGAAATATTCCGAATATATCGAATCTCACCTGAACAGGGATTATGCCTATCTGAGCACTCTTTTTTCTGAAGTCGAAGGAACTACCATTGAAAAGTACATCATCCATCAAAAAATTGAACGTGTTAAAGAATTGCTGGTATACGATGAATTAACCCTCAGTGAAATTGCCGATCAAATGGGATATAGCAATGTTGCCTATTTGTCCGGACAGTTCAAAAAGGTAACGGGATTGACTCCCAGTCATTTCAAAAATGTAAAAGAAAACAAACGAAAACCTCTTGACACGGTATAAACCTGAAAATCTCATAAACTATTCCCGTAATATCATAATAAGTTCACATATTCCGGGCTTTATCTTTGGAAAAAAATAAAGTCATGGAAACTTCAGTTAAAAAGAACTTCCCGGTATCAGGACTAAGTTGCGCATCTTGCGCCATTAGTGTTGAAAGTATGCTGAAAACCCTGAAAGGTGTGCTTAACGCTTCGGTCAATTATGCAAATTCTTCTGCATGGGTCGAGTTTGATCCACAAAAGGCCAATGTTCACGATTTCAAATCTGCCATTCAGTCGATCGGTTACGATTTACTCATCGAAGACGAAAGTCACAACCACCAGGAGGAATTGCAACAT
>JBBQMW010000235.1:0-1656 GCA_038329265.1 Bacteroidales bacterium
TCGCTCACCGAAGGAAAGGCTTTCTTCGATTTGTGGGAAGCCAATAAAACAGTGCTGATCGAATCAGGAATTCCGGAAGAAAATATTGAAGTAATGGGTTTGTGTTCGTTTGAACATGCCGACCTGTTTTATTCAGTCCGCCGCGATGGGGTGGACACTGGCCGGATGGTCAGCGGAATAAGAATTGTATAAAAACAGGACCGTTCGCTAAAGCAAAATGGCAAATGATGGGCTATCTAATTCCATCGTATCCTTGGCCATTTAACTTCAGGCAAAAGACATGAGTCACATCTGTTTTTATTTGACTATTTCCTTTTTCCTACTTTTTATGAATATTTCCACCCGAAGATTGCTGAATATCAGTCGATGTCGGTTCGCCCCAATAAACAATGTTGCCTCCACTCGAAGCGGTTGCATCAAGCTTTTCAACAACCGTTGAAGAAACATTTCCACCGCTTGAAGCGTGCATTTTACATCGATCAGCCCTTAATTCCTGACCTTTCAGGTTTGCTCCTGAAGAGGTTTCCAGTTCAGCTTCTTTGGCCAATCCTGAAAGTTTGAGATTTGCTCCGGAAGAACAATCGGCACTCAGATTTTTAGCATCGATTTCCATTGTCTGATTGGCTCCCGAAGTTGCTTTTAGTTCCAGGTTTTCTGACTTGATTTGGCCTTGTGACCAAACATTAGATCCGGAAGTAGTTTCCACGCCAGACAGTTTTTCGACGGTAACCATCACTTTTTTCTCTTTGGCCCAACGAATATTTTCATCCGCATAAATATTCAAAACATCTCCGTCAACTTCCGTTCTGATCACTTCATGCAGGTTGTTGTCGGCAATAACTACCACTTTGGCCGGGCTTCCCTGAGTAATATAAACATTCATACCCCGGCTCACTTTAAGGAATAAAAAAAGAGGTAGCCCCAAATTATTTTGTAACGACCTCTTTGAATAATGTCAGCAATTTATTCGTTCATTACCAATTAAATACTACAGTCTGTTTCAGGTCAGGATGTACACTTAGCGGAACCGGGCTGATTCCGGCAGCACTTTTAATCAAACGTTTTTCCTCTTCTGTGTATCTTTTCTTCGGAAAGTTAAATTCCATAATTACTTCTGAAACCCGACGAGGTGCATCGGCCATGATTTTGGTAATTTCAATTTCGGTACCGGCCAGATCAATGCCATTGTCCATTGCCTTAATGCCCATGATCGTCATGATGCAGTTGCCCAAAGCGGTTGCCAGCAGATCTGTGGGCGAGAAGGCCTCGCCTTTACCCCGGTTGTCGCAGGGAGCATCGGTAATAATCTTATTGCTTCTCCATCCAAAACTCGTAACTTCGCAGCAAAATATAAAATCAAGCAATCATGTTTTCAGGAATAGTAGAAGAAGCCGGACAGGTTATTGGCATTGAAAAAGATCAGGAAAATGTTCATTTTACGCTCACTTGCTCGTTTGTTGATGAATTGAAAGTTGACCAAAGCCTTTCGCACAACGGCGTTTGTTTGACCGTGGTAAAAATCGACCGCGAAGCGAAAACCTACACGGTTACCGCAATTAAAGAAACGTTGTTAAAAACGAATCTGGGAAAACTGGTTCCCGGAAGCAAGGTTAACCTGGAGCGAAGCATGATGATGAATGGGCGTCTGGACGGTCA